>DAOMNQ010000023.1:27099-39714 GCA_035443945.1 Phycisphaerales bacterium
TTGACATAACGCAGCAGTTCCTCCGCCCGCCCCGGCTCGTTCGACGCCGCCGCGTGCGCCGCCTCCTCCGCGTACCTGCACACCGCCGCCAGCGCGCCGCGACGATCCGCGAGCCACGATCCCTCGCGCGGCGGCCCCAGCGCAACCTCGTGAAGAAGACCACGCCGCGTGCCCACCCCGCGCGCCGCCGCCAGCCGTTCGAGCCGCCCCGCCAGCAGCGCGCCCGGCGCCTCATCCCGCAGCGCGAGCGCGCGCGAAGCCGCCTCCGTCCGCACCCGAGGCCCAAGCGCAGCCAGCCCGCGGGCCGACATCTCCCAACCAGGCCACGACTGCGCCGCGCCCGGCATCGGCGCGGGCGACGCGATCAGCCGCAGGTACGACGCCGCATCCCGCTGCACCGCCAGCGTCGCCGCGAGCGTCCGCAGGCGTTCCGTGTCCGCGCCGCGCCGATCCGCGAGCCGATCCGACAACGCGGACTCGACCCACGCCGCCCGCGCCGCCGCCGCCGCTCGCACGATTTCATCGCCGCGTCCGCCCGTCGCGTCGCGCCACCCGCGCTCGTTCGGATCGGCCGTCAGTTCCGCGAGACCGGGCACGTCGAACAGCAGCGGGGCGGTCTCGGCGAGCGTCCGCAACTCCGCGAGCGCGCCGTCGCGCGACGCCGCCCGCCCTAGTTCGACGCCCAGCACGCGCACGCGCTCGGCCAGCGGCAGCATCGCCCGCACCGGCGCCGGCTCGCGCGTGCGCGGCTCGGTCTCGGGCGCGGGCGCGTCGCCCGGCGCACCCGCGCCGACCCACTCGCACAGCAGTCGGTTCAGCGCGACCAGCATCCGCGCATCGTCCACCGCACGCTGCTGCGCGTTCAGCGCAGCCACAATCGCCGGGTCCGTCAGCGGGTCCGGCTGCTCCAGCACGCCCGCCAGCACCGAGAGCACGCGCGGCTCACCATCCCGTGCCGCATCGGCCAACGCACGCAGCGCGGGCCGCACCTGCCGCGCCACCGCCGACTCATCCGGCAGCGCAGCCCGCGCCTCCACCAATAACAGCGCCCGGTCCATCGCCGCCCCGATCCGCGCCGGCGATGCGCCCGCCCGGCGCACATCATTCGCGTCGGCCACGACGAGCCGCAGCCACGCCTCGCGCGCCTGCCGCGATCCCGAGCGCGCCGCGTCGATCGCGTCCAGCCGCGCCGCGATCGACGCGAGCGTGCGCAGATCGCGCAGCGACGCCATCGCCGACGGCGCGAGCGAGGCATTCATCAACGCCATAATCGCGCGGTCGCGCTCCCCGCGCATCCGTTCGCGTGCCTCCCGCGTCACCCACGCCGGCAGCGACTCGACCGCGACATGCGCCTCCAGCACGCCCGCCGCGACCGCCCCCGCCGACCGCGCGTACGCAGGCCACTGCGCCGCGAGCCGTATCCGCTCACTCAGCCCACCAACCGCCCGCGCCGCGTCTTCCGAGAGCGGCCCGCCGGCCGCGAGCGCATCGAGCGCATCCGCCAGCCCGCCCAACGTCGCGCCCTCCGGCAGCCCGCGCTCGCCCTCGACAAAACACCCCACCGCCCCGCCCGGCGCGCCCGCCAGCATCGTCAGCGGCGCGAACGCATCGCGGATCGACCGGTCCAGTTCGTTGTCGTCCGGCGGCACGGCCGCGCCCAGAAACGCCAGTTCATCCGCCACCGCGTGCAGCGTCGGCTCCGCCAGCGCGGTCTGGTTCGTCAGCAACAAGTCGAGGTCCGCCATCCCCACCGCGAGCGTCCGCCCCGTCACCACACGCACGCTCCCGCGCTCGCCCGCCTCCTCGCCCGATCGGATCAACGCCGCCGCCAGACGCCGAGCCGCCGACCGCACCCGCCCCGCCGCCGACGTGTCCCGGGCCTCGATCGTCCGCGCCTGCTCCTCCATCAGCGACGCGACCGCCAGTGCGGCCTTCCCCTCCCCCGGCTCCGGCACGCGCACCCCCCCGAGGTCCAGCCGCTGCGCCCACGCAGGGGGGGGGCACGCCGACGCGACCAGCACGGCGGCGGCAAACACCAGAGCGAAGGCGGGGCGGGGTCGCGCGGGCACCGAGTCAGTGTACGGGTCGCGTGCCTCCGGGTTTCGGGCACGCACCCCGCGCCCGCGATACGCTGCTCCCCGTGCGTCTGGCCGTCGTCATGCCGGTCTTCAACGAGGAGGCGACGCTCGCCCAGGCCGTCGCACGCCTCGACGCCGCCCCGCCCCCGAGCGCGCCCGCCAGTCCCCAGCCCCTCGAACGCCGCCTGATCCTCGTCGACGACGGCTCCACCGACGGCACGCCGGGCATCGTCCGTCTGCTGGGCCAGCGACCCGACGTCCTCACCATCATCCACAAACGCAACATGGGCAAGGGCGCGGCCCTGCGCTCCGGCTTCGCGGCCGCCCTCGCCGACGGCGCGGACGTCGTCCTCGTCCACGACGCCGACCTCGAGTACGACCCCGCCGACCACGCCGCACTTCTCCGCCCCATCCTCGACGGCCGCGCCGACGCCGTCATCGGCACCCGCTTCCAGGGCCAGACACACCGCGTCCTCTACTACTGGCACTCGGTCGCCAACCGCGCCATCACCACACTCAGCAACATGCTCACCAACCTCAACCTCTCCGACGTCGAGTGCTGCTTCAAGGCCTTCCGGCGCGAGGCCCTCGAACGCATCCGCGTCGAGGAGAACCGCTTCGGCGTCGAGCCGGAACTCGTGGCCAAACTCGCCCGACTCCGCCTCCCGCACGAGGACCGCGAGGGCGAGACGCGCCCGGCCCGCATCTACGAAGTCCCCGTCAGTTACGCCGGCCGAACCTACGCCGAAGGCAAGAAGATCACCTGGCGCGACGGCGCGGCCGCCCTCTGGTGCATCCTCAAGCACGGGCTGAAATAGCGAAATAGCGGAATGGCAGAGTGACGACGAGACAGAGTCGGTGAGTGGATCGAATGTCCACTGCCCATTGTCCACTGCCCACTGTCGCGACCGCGTTCACGCCCGCTCCACCTTCTCGATCACGACCGGCTCAGTCGGCACGTCATCGTGCCCGCCCTTGTTGCCGGTGCGCACGCCCTTGATGCGGTCCACCACGTCCATCCCCTCGACCACCTTCCCGAACACCGCGTAGGCCGCGCCGTCGCTCTGGGGCTGGTCGAGGAACCCGTTGTCCTTGACGTTGATGAAGAACTGCGCCGTCGCAGAGTCCGGCTTGCCGCCGAGCCGCGCCATCGCGATCGTCCCCCGCCGGTTCTTCAGCCCGTTGCGCCACTCGTTGGCGATGCCAGGCCGCGTCCGCTTCTGCTTCATGTCCGGCGTGAACCCGCCGCCCTGGATCATGAACCCGTCGATCACGCGATGAAAGACCGTCCCGTCGTAGTGCCCATCGTCCACGTACGAAAGAAAGTTCTCCGTCGAGACGGGAGCGCTCTCGCCGTCGAGTTCGAGCACGATGTCGCCCATCGAGGTCGTCATTCGAATACGCATGGTCGTTCTCCCTGTTCACCACAACGCCAACACGAGCACACGGATCGGAGCGGCAGATCGGCCGCATGTGGGCAAAGATCCTCACGGATGACGCGATGGTGATATCTCAAATCTCACATCTCAAATCTCAAGTCTCAAGTCTCAAGTCTCAAGTCTCAAGTCTCAAGTCTCAAGTCTCAAATCGAATCCGTCCGACCCCGGACCCCCAAGTCTCAAGCCCCAAGTCACAAGCCCGCCCCTCCATCTGTGCGCATCCGTGTCCATCTGTGGCGGGTTATTCTCTCTGTGCCCTCTGCGCCTCTGTGGCGAATCCGCTTCGGTTCGTTCACTCCCCCTCATACGTCCCTCGCACGTGCAACTCCTCGAGTTGCTCCGGCGAGACCGGCCCCGGCGCGCCCGTCATCAGGTCCGCCCCGATCTGCGTCTTCGGGAACGCGATCACGTCCCGGATGTTGTCCGTCCCCGCCAGGTGCATCACCAGCCGGTCCAGCCCGAACGCGATCCCGCCGTGCGGCGGCGCGCCGAACCGCAGCGCATCGAGCAGGAACGAGAACTTGATCTTCGCCTCCTCCGGCGAGATGCCCAGCAGCCCGAACACCTTCTCCTGCACCTCGCGCCGGTGGATACGGATCGACCCCCCCCCGATCTCCGACCCGTTCAGCACCAGGTCGTACCCCGCCGACACGATCCCCTCGATCGTGTCCCGGTCGTCGGCCCTCGCCGCCAGGAACGCCTCGACCTGGTCCGGGTTCGGCGCGGTGAACGGGTGGTGCATCGCGAAGAACCGCCCCTCCTTCTCGTCGAACTCGAACATCGGGAAGTCCACCACCCACAGGAAGTTCCACCTGTCTTCGGGGATCATCCCGAGGTCGCGCGCCACCCGCAGCCGCAACTCGCCCATCGACTTCGTGCACACCCCGTACGAGTCCGCCCCGAAGAGCGCGCTGTCGCCCGATTGCAGCCCGAGCCGCGCGATCAACTCATCCTTCACCGGCTCGAGGAACCGCGCGATCCCCGTCTCCAGCCCCGCGCCCGTCAACTTCACCACCGGCACGCCCCCGGCCCCGAACTGCTTGACAAACTCCGAGTACCCGTCCGTCAGTTTGCGCGTCAGTTTCTCCGCCCCCCCCGGCACGCGGATCGCCTTCACCACACCCCGGCGCTTCGCCAGCGCCTCGTGGAAGACCTTGAACTCCGTCCGCCGCGCCAGGTCCGACACGTCCGCCAGTTCCAGCCCGAACCGCGTGTCCGGGCGGTCGATCCCGTACCGGTCCATCGCCTCGCGGTACGTCATCCGCTGCATCGGCGGCACGTCGATCCCCGCGACCTCGCCCCACAGCCGCCGCGCGAACCCCTCCATCACCGACATCACGTCCTCGCGCTCGACGAACGACATCTCCAGGTCGATCTGCGTGAACTCCGCCTGCCGGTCGGCGCGCGGGTCCTCGTCGCGGAAGCACCGGCACACCTGCAGGTACTTCTCGACCCCGGCCACCATCAGGATCTGCTTGAACAACTGCGGACTCTGCGGCAGCGCATACCACATCCCCGGCTGCAACCGGCTCGGCACCACGAAGTCGCGCGCCCCCTCCGGCGTGCTCTTGCACAGAATGGGCGTCTCCACCTCCGTGAAGCCCTGCTCGTCGAAGTAGTCCCGCGTTACCTTCGCCACCCGGTGCCGCAGACGCAGGATCCGCTGCATCCGAGGGCGGCGCAGGTCCAGGTACCGATAACGCAGCCGCGTCTCCTCCGCCGGCAGGTTCTCCTCGTCGCTGGGCAGGAAGGGCGGGTTGTCCGTCTTCGCCAGCACCTCCAGGTCCTTCACGACCAGTTCCACCTTCCCCGTCGCCAGTTTCGGGTTCGGCCCGCCCTTGCGCAGCCGAACCTCGCCCCGCACCGCGATCACGTCCTCGTTGCGGGCCTTGTCCGCCGCCCGCACGACCTCCGCCGGCGCATCGTCGGTCTCGAAGACCAGTTGCGTCACGCCGTCGCGGTCCCGCAGGTCCACGAAGACCAGCCCCTGCCCGTGGGACCGGTAGGAGTTCACCCATCCGGCGAGTGTGGCGGTCTGTCCGACGTGCTCCTCGCGGAGTTGCCCGCAGGAGTGGGTTCGCTTCAGCATGGCCGATCGGCTCCGGTGCCCGCAACGGGGCCGGGAGTATAGGGACGGGGATTTCCCTTGCCGGAACCTCTTCCCCGCGAGGACATGTGCGGGCAACGACAACGAAAAGTCGCCGAGTGTGGAAATAGGCATTCCATCCCCAGTGTCGATCCGGTACAGTGGCCCCAGACGGAGCGGACGACTCACCCGGCGGATTCCGGGGAGGACGCGATACCGTGCCATCGGTTCCGCCCCGCGCGAAACGAAGACAGGAGCATGCCATGCGGAGGAAGACGTCATTGCTGAGAGTGGTCGGGCTGTGCGCCGTGGTCGGCGCGCCCGCGCTGGCGAGCGGCCAGCAACTGGAGCACGTGCAGGTCAACGGCCTGACCCCGGTCGTCATCGTCATGAAGGAGCAGGCGCCGCCGTTCGACGTCCAACTGCTCCGAAACCTCAACAACAAGGAACTGCGCCGCCAGATCGTGATCTCCACGCTCCGCCAGGTGGCACAGGACACACAGGGCGGCGTGCTCGCCGAACTCCAGGCCGCCAGCGCGGCGGGCAAGGCCGACAACGTCTGGTCGCTCTGGCTCACCAACGCCGTCGCCGCCCACGTCACCCCCGAACTCGAGGCGGCGCTCGCCGCACGCGACGACGTCGCCTTCGTCCACCGCGAGGCGCTCGTCGGGCCGGAGGTCTTCCCCGTCATCAAGGGCGATGATCCCGTGACCGCCGCAATCGAGTGCGGCGTCAACGTCATGAAGGCCCCGCAGGTCTGGGCGCAGGGCAACACCGGCCAGGGCGTCATCGTCGGCGTCATCGACACCGGCACCTGCCTCAGCCACCCCGACATCGTCAACCAACTCTGGAAAAACCCCGGCGAGATCCCCGGAAACGGCATCGACGACGACGGCAACGGCTTCATCGACGACGTCTACGGCTGGAACTTCGAGAACAACAACAACAACGTCAACGACAACAACTTCCACGGCTCCCACGTCGCGGGCACCGTCGCCGGCGACGGAACACAGGGCACACAGTGCGGCATGGCCCCAGACGCCCAGATCATGACCCTCAAGTTCTGGAACAACCTCTCCGGCGAGGCCAGCGTCTGGAACTGCATGCAGTACGGCCTCGCCAACGGCGCGGACGTCCTCACCGCAAGCCTCGGCTGGCTCCACCAGTGGAACCCCGCCCGCGCCACCTGGCGACAGATCTGCGAGAACGCCTTCGCCACCGGCGTCGTCGTCGTCTTCGCCGCAGGAAACGAAGGCTCATCCTTCGGCATCGACAGCGTCCGCACCCCCGGCGACGTCCCCGACATGATCACCGTCGGCGCCACCGACTGCAACATGAACATCACCGGATTCTCCAGCCGCGGACCGGTCACGTGGAGCAACATCCCCCCCTACAACGACTGGCCCTACCCCCCCGGAAAACTCAAGCCCACCATCTCAGCCCCCGGCGACAACACCGTCTCCCACAACTTCTGCAACGGATACACACAGGCCAGCGGAACCTCGATGGCCACCCCGCACGTCTCCGGAGGCATCGCCCTCATCCTCAAGGCCAACCCACACCTCGACCACTACGACGTCAAGCAGATCCTCAAGGACACCGCCATCGACCGCGGCGCCGCCGGTCCCGACAACTCCTACGGCGCGGGATTCGTCGACATCCTCGCCGCCGTCGAGAAGGCCAAGTCCATGGCCTGCACCGCCGACCTCAACGGCGATACCGTCGTCAACACGCTCGACCTCCTCGAGTTCCTCAACCTCTACAACGCCAAGGATCCCAAGGCCGACTGGAACAAGGACGGCACCATCAACACACTCGACGTCCTCGCCTACCTCGCCTCCTGGAACCAGTGCCAGTAAGCGCCACCGCGACGAACCCCTGACCACGCGCCCCGCCCCTCGGCGGGGCGTTTTCTTGCGCACCCTCACTCGCCCCAGCGTCGCTCGCGCCGTTCGATCCGTCCCAGCGGGTCCGCAGGCTCGAAACTCACCCGGTTCGCACCCAGCAGCGTGCCCGTCGCGAACGCCAGATCGACCTGCGCGATCTGGTAATCCACGATCGCGCGCAGTTCCGCGCTCTGCGCGTCCGCCAGCCGCGCCGCCGCGTCCAGCACGTCGTTCGTCGTCGAGGCCCCGACCCCGAACTGCCGCTCCTCCGCCGCGAACGTCCGTGCCGCCAGGATCGCCGCCTGCCGCGACGCCAGCACCCGCTGCCACCCCGCCTCAATCGCGTCGATCGCGTCCAGCGTCTCCAGTCCGTCGATGGTCTCGGCGACCTCGAAGCCCAGCGTCTCCGACCGGATCGCCTGCTCGCGCGCGTCCCGTGTCCCGAGCCGCTGCAGCCGCTGGATCATCGACCGCCGCACCCGCGACTCGCGCTCCTCGTTGCCCAGCGGCACCTCCGCCCGCAGGCCCAACTGCCAGTCCTCGAACCGGTTGTCGCGCAGCGTGCGGAACGACGACCCCGCGTCGTCCCCCAGCCCGTTGATCCGGTACGTGTAGTCCAGCACGATCAGCGGCAGCGCCTGGTTGCGGTTGAACTCCACGTTCAGCGCATCCATCGCCAGTTGCAACTCCAGTTCCAGCATCTCCATCCGGTTCGCCACCGCCGCCGACGCCAGCGCACCCGGATCGAACTCGTACCGCACCGGGTCCGGCGGCGACGCGGGCAGCACCTGCGCCGCCGACTCCGGCCCCAGGTCCGGCAGGTTCACCAGCCGCTTGAGTTCCCGCTGCAGCGCCAGCGAGGCGTTCTCCGCCACGATGATCGCCTCCAGCCGCTCCGCCACCCCCGCCTCCGCCCGGATCACCTCGATCTCCGGCGCCAGGCCCGCCCCGAACCGCCGCCGCGCCCGCTCCAACTGCCGCACCGCCAGTTCATACTGCTGCTGACGCACGTCGAGTTCACCCCGCGCCCGGTACAGCCGCCAGTACGCCCGATCGACCGCCGCCAGTTGCCGGATCACCTCCGCCTTGGTGCGCGCCTCGGCCGTCTGCCGACCGTACGACGCGATGCGGATCCCGTGCGTGTTCGCGCGCCGACCCGCACCCCGCAGCAGGTTGTGGCTGATCGAGAGTTCAAGGTCCGACGTGTACGCCGGGTTCAGCGTGCTGAAAATGTTGTTCGTCTCGGTGCGCGTCATCGGCAGGCCCACCGACGCCGTGCCCCCCGTCCGAAGCGGGATCGTCACGCCCGGCTCCAGCAGCCCGAACTCGCGCTGCGCCGAGTCAAGATCGGAAGCGGTGGGGGAGTCCGTGTCCGACCAGAGCGCCCGCGTCGTGAACACCGCGTTGAACCGGCCCTCCTCCTCCGACACGCTCGCGTTCGCGATCGCCGGCTCCAGCAACGCGACCCGAAGATTCAGGTTCCGCTCCAGCGCGGCCGCCCGGCACGCCTCAAGCGTCAGTTCCACACGCTCCGCGCCCTCGAACCTCGAGCGCGGCACGCCGGCCCCGTCCGCGTCCGCCTGCTCCGAGGCCCGATGATCCTCCAGCCGCATCGGCTCGGCCGCACGCAACCTCTCGCGAAGTCCGCCCGGCGCATAGTCGCTGCCGTGCGGAAACAGCGGGTTCGCCGCGCACCCGGCAAGCAGGGAAAGCAAGACGCACGCGGAACCGTAGAGCGGAGCGCGAAGGCGTCGAGGCGTCGACGCCCCTGCGGGCGATCCGGAACATGCCTTCATCCCAACCCCTTTCAAGTCTTCGCGCCCTTCGCGTCCTTCGCGCTCAACTCCGCGCCTCCGCGTTCGCCTTCACTCGTGCCGAAGCGCCACGATCGGGTCCAGCCGCGCCGCCTTCAGCGCGGGGAACATCCCGAACACCACGCCCACGCCCGCCGAGAATCCCACCGCCAGCATCACCGCCCACGCCGGCACCGACGCCTGCTCCATAGGCGAGTCCGGGATCTGCCGCAGGCCGAGGATCAGCCCCTGCCCGATCAGGATGCCCAACCCCCCCCCCGCCAGGCACAGCGTCCCCGCCTCGACCAGGAACTGCACGAGCACGACGCCCGGCCTCGCCCCGACCGCCTTGCGCAGGCCGATCTCCCGAGTCCGCTCGCTCACCGACACCAGCATGATGTTCATGATCCCGATCCCGCCCACCAGCAGGCTGATCCCCACGATCCCGCTCGCCCCCGCCGTGATCGCCGCCGCCATCGCGTTGAACTGGTCGATGAACTGCTGGATCACCTGCACGACGAACGTGTCCTCGTCGCCCGGCTTCAGTTCCCGCATCCGCCGCAGCACGCTGGCGACCTCCGCCCGCGCGTCGTCCACCTTGTCCGCCCCCGCCAACTGCCCCCACGCCTGGTTGATCCACCCGTTCGGGTTCATGATCTGCGCAGTCCCGAACGGGATGAAAATCTCCGTCGAACTGTCCCCCCCCCCGAACATCGCCGAGAACTGGATCGTCTCGACGACCCCTACCACGAGGAACCGCCTCCCCGCCAGCAGGATGTGCTGCCCCACCGGGTCCCGGTCCAGCCCCAGGTCGTCGATCGCCGCCTCGTTCACCAGGCACACGAACCGCCGCTCCTCCTCGTCGATCGTGCTGAACGGCCTCCCCATCAGCACCTGCCGACCAACGATCCCGTGCCACGTCGGCCAGATGCCCACCACCGCCACGCTCTCAAGCAGCGAGTCCGCGTGCTCCGCCCGATACCCGCCCCACCACTCCGGCGTGATCGACTCGATCGAAGGGCACAACGCCCCGATCGCCTCCACCTCCTCGATCTTCAACTGCACGTCCCGCCAACTGATCCGGTTCCACATGCTCCGCGGCAGCGTCCCGTCGATGTACACCCGCTTCGTCCCGATCTTCTCGAACTGCGTCAGCACCGACTGCTGCAGCCCCTGCAACGCCGCAATCACCGCCACCACCGACGCCACGCCGATGATCACACCCAGCGTCGTCAGCATCGACCTGACCTTGTTCGCCCAGATCTGCCCCAGCGCAAGCCCCAACGTCTGCACGATGATGCGAACAACGATCATGCCCCCACCCCCGCATCACGCGCCGCCGCGGCCATCGTCTCCCGGTACTGCCGGTGCAGCGGGTCCGAAGCCGTCGGGTTGTCGCTCACGATCCGACCGTCCCGCAGCCGGATGATCCGCGAAGCGTGCCCCGCCACCTCCTCCTCGTGCGTCACGATCACGATCGTCTGCCCCTCCGCGTGCAGCGAGCGGAACAGGCCGATGATCTCCTCCGTCGTCGTCGAATCCAGATTCCCCGTCGGCTCGTCCGCCAGCAGCAGGCTCGGGCTGTTCACCAGCGCCCGCGCGATCGCCACCCGCTGCCGCTGACCACCCGACAACTGGTTCGGCCCGTGCCTCATCCGGTCCGCCAGCCCCACCCGACCCAGCGCCTCCACCGCCCGCCGCCGCGCCGACCGCCAGTGCCGACGCGAATAAATCAGTGGCAGCATCACGTTCTTCAGCGCGGACGCCCGCGGCAGCAACTCGAAACTCTGGAAGATGAACCCGATCTCCTCGTTGCGCACCCGCGCCAGCGACGCACCCCCCATCCGGTGCGTCGGCCTCCCGTTCAACTCGTACGTCCCCCGCGTCGGCCGATCCAGGCACCCAAGCACGTTCATCAGCGTGCTCTTCCCCGAGCCGGACGCCCCCATGATCGCCACGAACTCGTTGCGGTCGATCGTCAGGTCCACCCCGCGCAGCGCATGCACCCGCTCGACGCCGAGTTTGTACACCTTGTGCAGATTCCTGATCCGTATCGTCACGGTTGCGCGCCCTCAGCCCCCCGGTGGCACAGGCGTCCCGCCTGTGCCCACCCCTTCACTCCCCCGCCTCCTCCTCACCCGCCTCCTCACTCCCCCCCGCAGCCACCGTCCCCGTCCCCTCCTCCACCACCCCCTCGTGCTTCAGGTTGATCAGCGCCTTGTACGGCCCCGTGATGACGCGGTCCGACTCCCGCAGCCCGCTCAGGATCACCGTGTCCGTCAGGTCGCTCGGCCCCACCTGCACCGGCCGCGCAACCGCCTTCCCCTCCTCCAGCACGAACACCACCCGCGCGAACGTCTTGCGGGCGTCGATCTGCGGGCTGCCCTCCACCAGCGCCTTGGGCAACTCATCCACGCGACGGTCCAGCACCGCCTGGCTCGGCACCACCAGCACGTCCGTCAACTCCTGCACCTCGATCTCGCACGTCGCGTTCATCCCCGACAGCAACTCCCGCCCCGCCGACGCCGCGTCCACCACGATCTCCACCAGGAAGTAGTTCGTCCCGTCGCGCCACGTCTGCCGCACCAGGTCCACCCGCTCCACCACGCCCCGGAACGGCGTCTCGCGGTACGCGTTCACGTGGATCGCAGCCTCCTGCCCCGCCGCCACGTCCGCGATGTTCGACTCGTCCACCCGCGCGTGCAGCAGCATGTCCGACAGGTCCGCGATCTCCATGATCACCGACCCGGGGTTGTTCAGCGTGCCGATCACCACCAACTCGCCCACCTCGGCGTTCAGTCTCGTCACCACCCCGTCGATCGGCGACTCGATCACCGAGTTCTCCAGGTCCTTCTCCGCCTCGATGATCTGCGCCCGCGCCGTGTCGATCTCCGCACGCACCATCTCCGTCGCGCTCACCGCCTGCAGGTGGTCGTTCTCAGACCGCTCCAGTTCGGACCGGCTCACGTCCCCGCTCTCGAACAACTCCTTGCGCCGGTTGAACTCCGACCGCGCCACCGCCAGCGTCGCCTCCGCCCCGCGCAGCCGCGCCTCCTGCGCCGCCAGACGCGCCCGGGACGCCTCCAGCCGCGCCATCAGGTCGCGCGCGTCCAGACGCACCACCACGTCCCCCTGCCGCACACGCTGTCCCGCCCGGAACGGCAACGCGACCACACGCGACGACACCTGCGCGCTGATCTCCACCTTCGTCCGCGGCTCGATCGTCCCCGGCGCGCTCACCGTCCGCACCAGGCGCCCGCGCGACGCCTCGTGCACACGCACCTCCACCGCCGGCGCCTCACGCTTGAACGACTTGCGGATCCCCTCACCCAA
>DAOMNQ010000023.1:39743-44928 GCA_035443945.1 Phycisphaerales bacterium
CCGCCCGCCCCCAGCAGCCCCACGACCGCCAGCACGCCTCCGATGATCAGAGCCTTCCACACCGATCGGCCCCCTTACACCGCCCCAGGCCCGGCGGAATCTTTCGCCACTTTCCGTCATTCTCGCTCTGACCGGCCCTTTGCGGCACGAAAGCCTTCGCCGACAACGACACCACCGGTACCGTCAAGGGTGCTCCCCCTTCTTTGGGCCGAAGGCCCGCGGGGTTTCAGCACGTTCCGGGAACGCACGGGCCGACTCCCACTTCCGGGGACCGCCCGCGCGAGAGAGAATAGGAGTGATCACCATGCGTCAGTTCGCCTGCATCGCGGCTTCCGCCTTGCTCGCCGCCTCCGCCTCAGCGCAGACCAAGATCTACGACATCAACCTCACGGGACTCGAGGAAGTCCCCCCGAACGCTTCCCCCGCCACAGGCACCGCCCACATCGAAGTCAACGTCGCCACCGGATTCGTCGACGTCACCGGCACCTTCGACGGGCTGATGGGCTCCGTCACCGGTGCGCACCTCCACGGCCTGGCCGACTACGGCGAGAACGCCGGCATCCTCATCGGCTTCACCACCGTTGGCGGAACCTCCGGCACCTACTCCGGCTCCGGCTTCCTCAGCCCCACCAACCTCCAGGGCCTCCTCGACGGACTCACCTACGTCAACGTCCACTCCACCGTCTTCCCGGGCGGCGAGATCCGCGGCCAGGTCGTCCCCACGCCCGCCTCCCTCGCCCTCCTCGGCCTCGGATCACTCGCCGCCGCCCGCCGCCGCCGCTGACGCGATCGCCGCTCCTCTCGTCCGACCATGCCGGGTCCGGCGCTCCTCCGCGCCGGACCCTTCTCATGCGCACGCCAAGGCCGGTACGCTTCCCGCGCCGCCCGCACGCCGCGCGGGCCGCGGGAGCGCAACCGTGCAGCACTATCACATGTGGTTCAACCTCAAGGACTCGCACAAGGACGCCGAGTTCGCCCGCTACGCCGCCGCCTATCTCGACCACCTCAAAGCCCGCGCCCTCATCGAGTCCTGGACCCTCACCCGCCGCAAACTCGGCTTCGGCCCCCCCGAACTCGGCGAGTTCTGCATCACCGTCGCCACACGCGACCTCGCCCAACTCGACGCCGCCTTCTCCCTCGTCGCCACCCGCGCCGGCGAGATCGAAGCCCTCCACCGACCCGTCTACTCCATGGTCACCGACTTCCGCGCCGCCCTCTACCGCGACTTCCCCGACCCCCAACGCGCGAACACGCAAGCCCCAAACGAGCCACGACCGTAAGGGAGTGGTCATCGAACCGCCGGCTCACGCCCCCAGCCGCTCCGCCAGGTATTCCGCCGCGCGGTCGATCCCGATCCGCTCCTGCGACCCCGTGTCCCGGTCGCGCACCGTCACCGTCTGGTCCTTCAGCGTGTCGCCGTCCACCGTGAAGCAGCACGGGCATCCCGCCTCGTCCATCCGCGCGTACCGCTTCCCGATCGACTGCTTCGCGTCCATCTCCACGAACCCCGCCCGTCCGAACCGCGCGAACAACTCCGCGTGCAGCCGCTCGGCCACCTCCGGCATCCCGTCCTTGTTCACCAGCGGGAACACCGCCGCCTTGATCGGCGCGACCCGCGGGTGGAACCGCATGATCTCAGGGCTGGGCCGGCTCTCATCGCGCGTGTACGCCTCGCACACGATCGCCAGCGCGCCCCGGTCCAGCCCCGCCGCCGGCTCGATCACGTGCGGCACGTACCGCTCGCCCTTCCTCGACCCGTTCGGCAGCGACTCGCCACGCTCCGTGTCGAAATAGTCCAGTTTCACCCCCGAGTGCTCCGTGTGCTGCGTCAGGTCGTAGCACCCCCGGTGCGCCACGCCCTCCAACTCGCCGAAGTCCGGCGCGGTGAACGGGAATCGGTACTCGATGTCGCACGTCGCCGTCGAGTAGTGCGACAACTC
The DNA here is from genome assembly GCA_035443945.1 of Phycisphaerales bacterium. Classification (GTDB taxonomy): domain Bacteria; phylum Planctomycetota; class Phycisphaerae; order Phycisphaerales; family UBA1924; genus CAADGN01. The sequence continues at coordinate 41,684 of DAOMNQ010000023.1, forward strand.
GTCCTTCTCGTGCTCACGCAGGCGCAGGTTGTCGCTCCCAAGCCCCACCGACCGCCACCACTCCAGCCGGAAGTCCCGCCAGAACGCGTACCACGCCCCGGCCTCGTCCGGGTGGCAGAAGAACTCCAACTCCGCCTGCTCGAACTCCCTCGACCGGAACGTGAAGTTCCGCGGCGTCACCTCGTTGCGGAAACTCCGCCCCGTGTTCCCGATCCCGAACGGCACCCGCACCCGCGTCGTGTCCACCACGTTCTTGAACTGCACGAAAATCCCCTGCGCCGTCTCCGGACGCAGGTACGCCACGTCGTCCTCCGTCGCCGTCGCGCCGATGTACGTCCGGAACATCAGGTTGAACTGCCGCGGCTCCGTCAGCGTCCCGGGCTCCTTCGCGTGCGGCCCGACCACCCGCGCCAGGTCCTGAGCATCCAACCCCACCAGCGACACGATCTCCGTGTCGTGCTCGCCGAGGTCGCGCTTCACGTACTTGCCCAGTTTCTTCAACGCCTGCTCGAACGTCGCCCCGTCACCCTCGACAAACGCGAACATCCGCCCCGATTCGCCCGTCGCCTTGACCGCGCGAAGATGATCGGCGCGATACCGGCTCTTCGACTCGCGGCAGTCCACCATCGGGTCGTTGAAGCCCGCCACGTGCCCGCTCGCCTCCCACACACGCGGGTGCTGAACGATGCACGTCTCCACCGGCACGCACCGCACCCGCTCCCCCCCCGGCCCGCGCCGACCCCGGCACGGGTGCATCACCATGTCCTCCCACCACGCGTCGCGCAGGTTCTTCTTCAACTGCGCCCCCAGCGGCCCGTAGTCCCAGAACCCGTTGATCCCCCCGTAGATCTCGCTCGCCTGGTAGACGAACCCCCGGCGCTTGCACAACGCCATGATGTCGTCCATGGATTTCTTCGCCGTCGTCATGCACGCCCTCCGATGCGGGGCCAACTATAGGGCACACGCCACTCGCCCCCTCAGAGCCGCGGGCTTCAGCCCGCGCTTCGCGTCGCCGCGCGCAAACAAACACCCGCCCCCCGTTGCGAGCGGGGGGCGGGCGGGCCTCGATCGGACTTCGGTCGCGGTCGCGGGTCAGAACTGGTCTTGCCCGAGCTCCCGCTCGTACTCGTCCGCGATGATCGCCACCGTGTTCGCCAGCGCCTCGAACTCCTCGATCTCCATCGTCTCCACGATCTGCGACGCGCACGCCATGATCCCCTCGCAGTCACCCGCCGACGCGATCGCGAAGTGCCCGAACTTCAGCGTCGCGTTCCGCCGCAGCAGGTCCAGCGCCTGCGCCTTCCCGATCCCCTTGAACATACCCTTCTTCACCGCCATGCACGGCGACGAGAACGACACCACGTTCTTCCCGTCCGGAGTCGTCCCGCACGGCACGATGAACACGTTCTGCGACCGCCCCCGACCCATGTCGAACGAGATCACCAGCAAGCCCCCGCTCGGATGGCGCATCACCTTGTACCCGGCCAGCCCCGCGATCTCCTCCACCTTCGACAGCACGTCCGTGCACGACTTCACGCTCATGGTCCGTCTCCTCGCGCTCAGGCCGCACGGGCCAGCACGCGCTCCACGAATACTCCGCTGACGCCGCACGCCGACGCCAGACGCTCGATCACGCCCGTCTCTTCCGCCGCCACCATCCCGTCCGCTCCCGCCACCGCGCTCAGCGCGCCGAACACCCGCGTCAGGTCCAGCGCGGAGAGCGGCCTCGCACGACGCGCACGCGCCTCGGCGAACCGCTCGCAGCACGAATCCACCGTCGGACGCTCCGCCAACGCGCTCCGCAGCGCGCCCTCCTCCACGATCGACCGCAGGTTCTCCAGTTCCCGCCGGTGCATCGTCCCGTCCGCCAGCGCGACCGCCAGCCCGCCCCACAGCACGAACGGCTCCAGCACCGGGTCCGCAAGCCCGCGACGCTCCTCCGCCAGCGGGTCCATCATCGCCAGCATCGACGACACCGCCCGGTCCGCCTCCTCCAGCGGGCGCGCGCCCCCGCACCCCGCGATCATCGCGCCCGCCTGGTCGCTCTCCCAGTAGTGCAGCAGCGCCCGCGCCCGCAGCGGCGTGAACGGGTGCGTCGCCGCCCATTCCCCCGCCCCCTCGCCCATCGCCACCTCGCCAGCCAGTTCCGACCACTGCTCAGCGAACTCCGCCCCATCCACCCGACGCCCCGCCAGCGAAAGCCCGCTCAGCGACTTGAACAGCGCGCTCGTCGCCGCCTCGGCCGACCCGCAGCAGAGCAGCCCCGCCCGGTCCGCCGAGACCTCCGCCGCTCGCTGCCACGCCATCACGCGCATCGCGTCCCGCGCCGACATCCCCCGCAGCGCGGCCCCCGTCGGCATGCCCAGGTGCCCGTACACCCCGTGCCCCAGTTCGTGCCCCAGCACGAACGACAACTCCTCCTCATCCAGCCGCTCCACCGCCGCGCTCGTCAGGATCACCAGCAGCCGGTCCCCGCCGCACGTCACCGCCGCGTTGATCTCCGGCGAGGCGTGCACGTACAACTCGATCCGCGTCCCGTCGCCCGACCGCTCGCGCACCCGCTCCGCCGCACGCCACGCCGCGGGCACAAGCCCCGGCTGCACGCGCACCGCGCCCGCCAGCAGCCGCCGGCGCGAGTCGCGCGACGAACTCTTCCAGCACGCCGACCCGAGCGAGCCTCGCAGCGATTCGTCCTCGCGCAGGCGACGCTCAGCCTCCACGTCGCCGCGGAACCGAACCGTCGTGATCGCGTTCCCCATGACCGACCCCCGCCGACGAACGAGCCGAGGGCGGGCGACACGCACCGCCCCCCGAGAGGGGGTGTTTCGGCACGCCGGGACGCGCAGCCACCCCGCACGCCGCGAAGCGCGCACAACGAAGGTCCGTCTGGCATGAGCGGGCAAGCCCTAGCGCCGGTGATGCTCACCCCGCACCCGATAACGCGCCGCCCGCCCGACCCTACCGCCCGATCGCCGACGACAGCACCTCGCGCAACCCGATCGCCCCCGCCGCAGCGTCCGCCTCGTGCAGCGCCGGCTCGTAGTCGCGCACCGCCGGCGCGCTCGACAACTCCACCCCGTCCGCGTCCCCCGCGCGCACCAGCCCCAGCGATCCCCCCCCCGTCACGCTCACCACCCACCGCCCCTCGCCCAAACTCCGATACACCGCCTTGCCCACCTCGCCATCGCCCCACGCCACCTCCCCGAACGCCGGGTCGATCACCACCGCCCGGCTCGGCGGCGTCG
>DAOMNQ010000024.1:0-10462 GCA_035443945.1 Phycisphaerales bacterium
GCGTGACCGACTGGCCGACGGCGGCGTTGGCGACGGCGAGCCTGCCCCGCCCGACGGCGCGGCTGACGAGGGCGGTCGAGCCCACGCCGATGGCCATGACGATCAGGCCGATGAACCACATGACGTAGGCCGCGCTGCCGATGGCGTCGGTCTCGTCGGTGCCGAGTTGTGCGGCGAGGACGGTGTCCGTCAGCCCGACGAGCGAGTTGAGGAAACTCTCGACGAGGATGGGCCAGCAGAGCACCCAGATCGCGCCGCCCATCGTCAGGCCCGCGAGCCGGCCGGTCTTGAGCCGACCGTCGTTGGTGAGTCCCGGGGCGCGCTCGAGTTCCGCCGGGTCGATCTCCATCAACCCGCGCCAGTCGCCGATGACGGGGATTCTGCGCCTGCGGCGCTCGGCGGTCGTCGGAGAGGGCCTGTCGCTCGCGGTTTCCTGCTGCTCGTGGATGCCGTCCGGCACTGGCGACTCCGTTCGCCTCAGGGGCGATCAAGCGAGCAGCGCGTCGAGTAGTTCCGGCACGCCCTTGCCGTGCGTCGCCACGGTCTCGAAGATCGGCCGCCGACCGGCCACGTCGCGCAGGTCGCGGACGAGTTCGTTCTCGCCGGGGTGGTCGGCCTTGTTGCAGACGAAGACGTCGGCGATCTCGAGGATGCCGGCCTTGTCCATCTGCACCGCGTCGCCCATGCCGGGCGTGAGCACGACGGCGGTGCGATCCACGTGCCCGCGGATGCGGGTCTCGTTCTGGCCCGCGCCGACGGTCTCGACGAAGAGGGTCTCGACGCGGGAACCGTCGGATGCTTCGAAGCCGCCGATCAGGCCCACGATGTCGTCCACGGCGTGGTAGTCCTCACCGCTGATGGCGAGGGAGCGGTAGTAGACGGCCTCGCCCATCGAGTTGAAGTCCACGCGGAGGCGGTCGCCGAGGAGCGCGCCGTTGGTGATCGGGCTTTTCGGGTCGAACGCGAGGACGGCGCAACGGCCGAGCGTGCTGTCGTCCGCCGCGCGCCGCACGTACTCACCCACCAGCCCGGCGACGAGCGTGCTCTTGCCCGCGCCGGGCGAGCCGGTGACGCCGATGACTCGGGCCGGGCGGCGACGCGCGGCGTCCCCGCGGACCTCGCGCCCATCGTGGGCGAGCGAGATATCGCGCGCGAGTTGGGCGGTGGCATGCCCCCCCCCGACGCGCTGCTCGTAGGGGCGCACCGCGCCGCGGACCGCCTCGGCGATCTCCGCCAGGCCGACGCCGGTGGTGAAGCACGCGGCGATGCCGGCCTCCTTGAGTTTCGGCAGGTCCTCCTGCGGCAGGATGCCACCCATGTAGACGGGGATGTCGCCCCGGCCGACCGCCCGGAGTTCGTCGAGCAGCATCGGCCCGAGTTTCAGGTGCGAGTTGCTCATCATGCTCGCGGCGATGACGTCCACGTCCTCGTCGCGGGCGGAGATGGCGAGGCTGCGGGGTGTCTGCCACAGGCCGGAGTAGATGACGTGGACGCCCGAGTCGCGCAGGGCGCGGGCGATGACCTTCACGCCGCGATCGTGCCCGTCCAGGCCCATCTTGCCCAGCAGGACGCGCGGTCGGTGGTCGAGGCCGGCGCACCGGTCGCGCTTCTCGAACTCGCTGGTCGGCGCGTTGAGTCTGCTCGTCATGCGAAGAGGCCCCGCGCCCGGCCTCGTCCGGGCGGGCGGAAGGATAGGCCCGGGGCATCGCTGAGCCATTGCGCAGAAAAAGCCCCGGACCCGCGACAGGTCCGGGGCAGCACGAGCGATCAGACGCGGCCGTGGGCTTACACCGCGCCGATCAACTCTCGCAGTCCGAACGGCGAGCCGAGCGTGCCCCACCCGCCGTCGAGGTACAGGTCGTAGTGGACGAACGACGCGACCAGGGGCGTCGTCGAATCGATCCGGATCGAGAACGCGGACGGCCCGCCCTCGGCGAGCACCACGTCCATCTGGTCCACCCGCACGCGGGCGGCCTTCGACGAGCCGATCTCGACGACGCTCGAACTCGACCGCCCGTCGGAAAACAGGATCGTGACCTGCGCCGACGCCGCGGCCGATGACGGGTTGAAGATGGTGAGTTCTTCGATGTACGTCGTGCCGGCGGAGAGCGCGTTCACGAACGCGTCGCCGAAGACCAGCGTGCGCGAGGCTTCCCAGGCGGCCGGAGCCATGTCGCCGTCGCCGTTGCGGAAATGCGACCAGGTGACCGTGACGGCACGGTCGGCCTGGTACATGATCGCGGCCTCATGCCCCGCGGGAACGCCGAGGTCGTCCGGGGTGAGCGTCATGCGCTGCTTGGCCTCGACGCGTATGACCTTGGAGTGCTCGGTCCGCTCGCCGCCGGGGTATGACATCTTGAAGAGAACCGCGGCCTGCCCCGAGGAGGCGTTGAGGATGGAGATCGACGAGTCCACCCCCTCGGCGGCGGAGAGGAGCGGGACGACGCCGTGGGTTGCCCCGCCATCCGGCACGCCGAGCAGCCCGTCGCCGCGTGCGCGGGCGATGTCGTAGGAGGTGAGCGCGGCGACGATGGGCAGGTCGGATTTGACGACGACGCCGAAGACGCCGTCTCGCGGGACCGCGCCGTCGTCGTTGAAGTTTACGCCGCCGCGGCGCAGGCCGTCGATGGTGCGCACGAACGTGGCCGGGATGCCATGCTCGTAGAGCAGGGTGATCTCCACGCGGGCTGCGCTGGAGTTGGGGTTGTAGAAGACGAGCAGGTCGCGGGCCGCTTCCGGGTCGCGGCGAGCCTCTGCGAAGGACCACTCGCGTGAGAGCACGTCCGTGAAGTTCTCCCCGGTGGTGACGCCGAAGTCGTAGTGGCTGAGCGTCGCGCCGATTCGGCCGTCGGACACGATTTCGAGGGCGTAAGGGACTCCCTCGCGAGTGAGCGAACCGCCGGGGTTCAGACGAGAGTTGATCGTGATCCCGCCGCGAGAGCGGGGCAGGAGCGTGCCCATCGCGAGCACTTGGTCGCGTTCGCCGACCTCGTATCGGGCGTAGATCGTGTAGTTCACCGGGAACGAGTTGGGGTTCACGAGCGGAACGTGCTCGTCGATGGTGGGCGAACTGTACCCCTCGGGGTACCAGAGGTAGTGCAGGCTTGGCTCGGCGTCGATCTTGAGCGTGTAGTCGCCGGTGCGGTTGCCGGGCCCTTCGACGAGCACGAAGTACCGCTCGTCTCTCCCCGCGACGAACTCGACCGTCGAGGACGCGCCGGGCAGGTCGCGCCGTTCGGACGCGAAGGGGATGCCGTTCTGGTTGAACACCCGGAGCGAAAGCCGCAGCCCGGCGTCATGCGACGAGACCTGCACACGGACAGGCCCGGTCGCGGGTGCGGTGATGGAGAACAAGTCGGTGTCGTCCGGTGTTTGCAGGCCGCCTCTGAGTTGTGCGTTGCCGGTGCGGTCGTCGAGAGCAATGGAGTGCGCGTCGTTCCACTCCCCGTCGTCCGCGTAGTCGTCCGCTGGTGGTGGTGGCGGTGAATCAACATCGTCGCCGTCCTGCTGGCCGCCGTCCTGATCGTCACCCTGGTCTTCGCCACCGCTCGTGCCTCGCCCTCCCGCCTTGTCCATGCTGATGAAGAGCAGGTAGGAGCCGGTCGCGGCCATCTCCCACTGGTCGCTCGGAGTGCCCGCTGCGACGACGATGAAGTAGCGCTCTCCCGCCTGAAGGTCGAAGTCCGGGGCGACGAACGCGACGCCGCGGATGCCGTCCGCCACGGGGAGCAGCAGAGCGCCGTCCGAGCCGCGGAACTCGATGCGCGGGGCGAGTTCGCCGACGATCGACTGGACGACCGCCGCCACACTGATGTCCATGCGGAAGGGCGGGACAAACGTGAACAGGTCGGTGTCGGCGGCGTGATCGACGACGCCCGAGGCCGACGCGGTGAGCGTGTACCCGTTCCAGTGCGTGTTGAGGGTGAGTTCGGTCGCGTTGCCGAAGTCGGGGAAGTCGGCGTGGTCGCTGAGCAGGACACGCCCCTCGAGTGCCTCAACGCCGACTTGATCCGGCCTGGCGCGGCCGACTCGTCGTGCCTTGCGCGCAGCGACAGCCTTCGTGGGCTGGGCGTTCCGGGTCGTGATCACGGCAGCCTCCGTTCTCCACAGGTTCGGCCCACGCAGGACTGACCGGGGAGTCGCGTTCCCCACACCTGCCGAGCCACGGAAACGAGCGAGAACGAATGAGAGCGGGAATGCGGTCGCGGCTCGACTGGGGCTTATTCCCTGTGTGTGGAACCAAGGTTGCACCGAAGGTTGCAGCAGAGCGACAAAATGTTGCAGAAATGAAACGGCCCGCGGGATCGCGGGCCGGAGAGTACTGGATTGGTGGATGGTGGGGTCTACCAGCCGCCCCGGCCACCGCCGCCGCCGCGGCCACCCCTTCCACCTCCGTACCCGCCGCCCCCACCGTAGCCACCCCCACCGCCGTAGCCACCGCCTCCGCCCTGACGCGGGGCGCGTTCCTTTGCCTCGTTGACGACGAGAGGCCGGCCGCCCATGGGCTTGTCGTGCAGGGCCTCGATGGCCGCGCGGGCGTCCGAGTCGCCCATCTCGACGAAGCCGAACCCGCGCGACCGGCCTGTCTCGCGGTCGGTGATGACGCGAGCGTCCTGCACCGCGCCGAAGGGAGCGAACATTTCCGACAACTCGGCGTCAGTGACGCTGAACGGCAGGTTTCCGACGTAGATCCGCATGTCCGAACCGGTCCATCCCGAGAGACTTCCTGTTCACCGACGCTATCCACTCTCGGCCTGGACCGGCTTCGGCTGCCCCGGCCCGGCCTTCCGCAAGGCCACCGCCCGGACTCGCGCCATCATACCACAGCCCCCCTCCCCCAATGCAACACCCCGCCGGCCACAATCCGGCGGTCGGTCTCGGTGCCGACGCCGCATTCCAGTACCATCATGTCCGGCGCTCGGTACTGGCGGAACCGCCGAATGAGACGAACCGCGTTCACGTTGATCGAGTTGCTCGTCGTCGTGGCGATCATCGCCCTGCTCATCGGGCTGTTGCTCCCCGCGCTTGGCAAGGCACGGGAGACGGCCAGGCAGGCGGTCTGCACGACGAATCTGCGCCAACTCATCGGAGCGTTCCACGCCTACGCAGGCGACGCCGAGGACCGTCTGCCGATGCCCAACTGGGGCATGAACAGCAAGGGCTGGCTCTACACGTCACCCCGTATCTACACATACCACGCGCAGCACATGTACGGCCCTTCCACGGGGGTGATCTGGCCGTACCTCGGCGGGCCGGAGCCGGAGGAGAAGCACTTCCTGATCAACCACGACGTTGCCTCGGCCTACCGGTGCCCGACGCACAAGGCCCCGTACCCGGGCGCGACGGAGAAGATCACCAGTTACCTTGTGAACGGTGCTGTGCTCGACTGGGGTCAGGCATTCGCGCCGTACCGGATCGATCAGTTCCGACCCGACGCCGTGATCATCTGGGAGAGCCAGGAGAACGGCTCGACGGGTGCGCCGTGGAACGACGGGTCGAGTTTCCCCACCGAGGGGCTGACCCTCCGGCACGGGCGGGGCGCGACCGTGGCCGTTGTGGATGGCTCGTGCGTGTGGTTTCGGCGATCCGACTGGGACGACGAACTCAACGACACGCCGGGCCGACTCTGGTGCTCGCCGGGAGCGAGGAGCGGCAAGTGGTGAGGTGGGCGGCTCCGGCCGTCAGGGATGCGTGGGTGAGTGCTTGTCCACCCGTCGCGCGACCGCCCGCTCGAGGCGTTCGGCGGACCCGTTGATGGCGTCGTAGAGTTCGAAGGCCGTGTGCTCGACGGCGATGGGCTGCATGCCGGCGAGCCTGGCCTCCATCATGCACCGCATGTCGCGCCCGGCCTTGGGGCCGTTCAGGTCGTTCACGTGTACCTCCACACGGGTCACACGGTCGGCGAATCGGTGCAGCGCCTTGCGAACCCGCTCCTCCGTGTGGGCTTCGACAGCGTCGGAGTGTTGGATGTTGCCCCAACTCATCAGCACCTGCATGGCGAACCTCCCTGCCCCGGGCCCTGGTGCGGGCCTCCCGGGCACGCCGCCGATCGGCTCCGCACCTACTCTACGCGGCCGTGCATCGGTGGTTCGTCGTCCCGCGCCGCTTCTCGGACGCTCCGCATCCCGCGCAACCGTCCCGACCGGCCCCCGTTCGCACTCGACGGAATCGCTCGGGGTGCCTCGTGCCTGGACGTTTCCGATATCTGTTTCCGGGGCCTTTGGCTCGCTTGCCCGCGTTGCGGCAGCGACGACGAGAGGCTCAGGGAGGACGACACCGTGCACGCCCGCATCACCACGCCACTCGTCCTGCTCGCTCTGACGGGGCTTCCCGCCGCCGCGAGCGCGCAGAATGCGTATCAGGTCCTTCCGGGGATCATCCGCGACTTCCGGAACGATCACGCGGACTTCGGACACGCGTCCGGCATGTACGGCGACCGTGCGGTGGCGGTGGTGAACGAGCGGATCACCGGGCGAGAGATTCCGTCGTTCTCCGACATCGGGCGCACGCTGCTGACGGAGGCACGCGACGCTTCCGGCCGGCCGATCCCGGCGCACCTCGCGTCGGAGGCGGGGCAGTGGACCACGCCGGAGAGCGTGGCGCGGCCTGCCTTCAACCGCGAGCGGTATGAGGTTTCGCTTCTCGATGTCTCGTATAACTCCGACGGCACGAGTTCATGGACGTATCGGGTGCGCGAGGTGGCGGGTAAAGACCTGAGCCACTGGCTCCTGCGCGTCCCGGACACCGTGCAGGTCATGCCCGGCACGACGGCGGGCTACCAGTTCGGCGTGGACGGCTCGACCGGCAACTTCGGCATCAAGTGGGACATGCCGAACGATGCCTGGACGGAAGGCGTCTTCACGATCGTGCTCGACCAGCACTACGAGGGCGCGGTGACGCACGATGCGGCGGTTTGCAAGGCCGGCCCCCGCTGGGGGGGCGACGCCATCTTCGCCCCGACCGCGAACCTGCGGCCCAGCGACGGCTGCTGGGACGGGCCGGACGTCTTCGCGAACCTGGGCGACCACGACCGCGGCTCGATCACCTCGTACGACTCGTACGTGCAGTGGTTCACGCACGTTCCGGGCGTCAATGCCGCCATGCCCTGGGGCATGCGGTTCGAGCACGTCGGCGACGGCATCTACGAGTTCAACGCCGCGGACTTCCATCCGATTGACGGCGAGTTGTACGGCAACCAGGGCGACCCTCACAACCGCTACTTCACCTTCGCCGGCGAGATCTCCTTCACGTACAACGAGTGCGATGGGCAGTTCGTCGCCATCCGCACCGACGGCGACGCATGGCTCTACATCAACGACCGGCTCACGATCGACCTCGCCGGACTCGAGCCGGGCAAGGCCCAGATGCTCGAGATCGATCGCCTCGAACTCAACGACGGCGACGAATGCGTGCTGAGGCTGTTTTACGCCCAGCGCACGGAGGAGGGCGCGGAACTCGTCGTGCGCACCAACCTCGAGTTCCGCGCCGCGGGCCGACTCGGCTCGGCGTCCTCGGCCCTGCACGACTGACGCGGTCAGGGCGTCGGCAGGCCGGGCCACAGGAGCGCGAACACCAGCCCCGTGATCAGCCCGTACGCCACGCCGTCGGCGAGGCAGGCGATCATCGCGTTGCGCCCGTGCTGGAACCAGATGCCGTTGGGCAGGTGGCCGAAGGCGTGTCCCAGCACGCCGGCCGTCGCCGCGATCTGGAAGACTTCGCCGAAGGTGGCCCCACGGGAGAGTGAGGCCGCCGCGATATAGCCTACGAAGAAACTGATCAGCAGATGCACGAGGAAGGTCAGCATGAGGTTTCGCCCCATGCTCACCGGATGCCACACCGTCAGTTCCCCCGCCGGTCCCTCTTTCCATTTCTTCTGGAACTCGGGGTCCTTGCCCTCTTTGTGGCTCCGGCAGTGCGGGAATCCGTAGCGGCCGACGGGGACGTTGAGTTGCCTGAGCGCTGCGATGAAGCCGGCCTCGTCCGGCAGGCCCTTCATGTCGCCGGAGTGGTGCGGCAGGACCGTCCACGCGATCGCCGACGCGATCCACACGGCCACCGCCGAGAGCACGATCGGCAGCCACAGACTCAGCAGCATGTCCATCCGGTGTTCCTTTCACCGGGCAAAGCACGAATGCCCCGGAAGACACAGCCTGCCACCGCCGGCACACGCCGTCAAGTGGGGCGTCAACCCCCTTCGTGACAGTAACACGAGGCGGCCGGGCGGACGTCGGCTCTGGCCCACGCCGCTTCGAGTGCGGGTCGGAGAGCGTCCGACTCGGCGGTCCTTCCCTGCGCCTCCAGCGCTTGTCGCAGTCCGATCAGCGCCCATCCGTTGTTCGCGTGCTTTGCCAGGTCTTGCCGGTAGACATCCTCCGCTTCCGACGCCCGGCCGTCGGAGAGCAGGAGGGCGCCGAGGGCGTGGCGCACGGGCTGCATCCACCCCGGCGGTTCGTCGTAGACCAGCAGATCCTCCATCGCCACCGCCTCGCGCAGCAGGGCGAAGGCACGATCGCGGTCGCCGTTCTTGAAGGCGATCTCGCCCGCGGCCATGTTGCGTGCGATGCCGATCACGCTCGTCGCCGGGTTGTTGCCCATGTACCAGCCGTCGCCGATCTCGGACGCAACCGCTTCAAAGCGTGCGAGTTCACGCCCCGCCTCGTCGATCCTCCGCAGATTTGCCAGCGAGACTGCTCGCGCATAGTGCCACTCGGCCCGGCTCAGCAGCCGCCACTCCGGCGGTTCAGGCTCGCCGAGGATGTCCTCCCACCGGCCGAAACGCACCATGACGTGCAGCGTCGTGGGCATGAACCCGTCCGCGAAGCCGACGTTCTTGCGGAGGAACTCCTCGGGAATCTCACGCTCGATCTTGCGGGCCGCCGCGAGCGCGGCCTCGTACCGGCCCTCCATCATCGAGGCGTACGCGAGGAAGTGAACGTTGTGCAGGAAGTACAGGCTGTAGAAGTCCGGCGGCGGGGCGACCGCGAAGTACGCCTCGTCCGCGGCGATCGCTCGCTCGTTCGAGACTGCGGCGTCGGAGTACCGCCCCGTGCGGATGAAGATGTGCGACGGCATGTGGACCAGGTGCCCAGAACCGGGCACAAGCATGCCGAGACGCTCAGCGGCGGGGGTCGCCTTCTCGGGCCACGGCGATGCCTCGACGGCGTGGATGTAGAAGTGGTTCGCGCCGGGGTGGTTCGGCGCGATCGCCATGACGTGCTCCAGCACGTCCACGATCTCGAGGGTCCGGTGCTTGGGCTGGCCGTCGTGCGTCCACATGTCCCAGGGCTGGAGGTTCATGAGCGATTCGGCGTAGAGGGCGCCGACGTCCGAGTCGTTCGGGAACGCCCGGTAGGCCTCGCCCATCGCCGCCGCGTAGGCCTCATCGAGCGATCGGCGATCCTCTGGAACCGGAAACGCGTATCGCTGCTCGACGGCACGGATCAGGGCACGCTCCACCGGGCTTGCGTTGTTGATGCGTCTGACCGCCTCGCGCGAGGCTCGGTGCGCGAGACGCGACTGTTCCTCGCCCATCTGCGGGTTGTTGATGTGCAGCCCGCGGGCGTAGGCCTCGCCCCACCACGCCATGGCGCAGTTCGGGTCCGCGCGCTGCGCCTTCTGGAAGGAGCGGATCGCCTCGTCGTGGTTGAACCCGTAGAGCCACGCGAGGCCCTGGTTGAAGTGCTCCTGCGCCAGCGGCGAGGAAGTCGTGATCGTGCGGGTGTGCCCGCCCATGTTCTCGAAGAGCGCGGAGACGTCGGCGGCGCGCTCGTCGCGCTGCCGGCTCGCGCACCCCGCCGCGAGCAGCGACGCCGCCAGAATCCCGACCAACCCGACCCGGAACACAGTCAGACGTTGCATGCGATCGCTCCTTGTGCCACCTACTTGCTCTCGGGCAGTTTACCAGATTCGTCGGCCTCGAATGACAGCCGGGAACAGGCCCTACCTCGGGGCCTGCTCCGGCGGCAGTTCTCGGCTCACTCGATCTCGAGGCGGGAGTTGAGGCGGATGGGATTGGCCATGTTGAAGTAGTTGGGGGAGGTCGCCACGACGGCCCGGTGGATCTTCTCGAACTGCTCCGGCGTGCCGCTGCCCTTGACGCGGATCGTGTACCGCAGTTCGTCGTAGCCGGGCTTGACCGCGGTGTCGATGCCCAGGAAGCCGCGCAGGTCGAGTTCGCCCTCCGACTCGATCTCGAGGCTCTCGAGTTCGATGCCGTTCAGGGCGCACCCGGCGACGAAAGTCGCCATGATGCAGGCGTTCATCGCGGCGAGGAGGTACTCCTGCGGGTTCGGGGCGGTGTTCGTGCCGCAGAGTTCCGGCGGCTCGTCGATGCGGATCGTGTAGTCCTTGCGGAGCCGGCGACCCCCGAGTTCCCAGCCGTTGACCTCGGTCTCGCTGACGGCTCCGCCACGCCAGCGCGTGGTCACGCCGAAGAAGGCGATGCCGTTGCGGTGGTCGCGGG
>DAOMNQ010000024.1:10472-15107 GCA_035443945.1 Phycisphaerales bacterium
AGACGTCGGCGACGAGCCGCTTGAGGCGGTCGGTGTCGATGCCGTTGACGATGGTCTGCGTGGTCTGCATGGTGGCGCTCCTTGTGGTTCGCGTGCTCGTGCCCTGGGGACCGTCCGTCGGGCACGTGATACCATTCGGCATCCCGGGGTCGGAGGCGACTTGACTCGCCGCCCACATTGCCTTGACCCGTGGTCAACCCCGCCCAAGGAGCGAGCGAGTGGCGACTTCGACGCGAGAACGGCTTATCGTGACCGCCGGCGACCTGTTCTATCGGGACGGGTTCCACGCCGTCGGGCTGGACCAGATCATCAACGCCGTCGGCGTGACGAAGACGACGTTCTACAACCACTTCGAGAGCAAGGACGCGCTGGTGCTGGAGGTGTTGCGCTGGCACGACCGCTTCTGGCGCGACGAGTTCCGCTCCCTGCTGCGCAAGCACGGGGGCGATTCGCCGCGCGGCCAGTTGCTGTGCGCGTTCGACGCCATCGAGGCCATGCTCAACAGCGAGGAGTTCAACGGCTGCTTCTTCATCAACGTCGCGGTGCAGTTCCCGATGCACCACGACCCCGCCCACCAGGCCGCCGCGGAGCACAAGGCCGCGATGGAGGAGATCATCCGCGAGATCGCGGGCTACGCGGGCGCGACCGACCCGGCCGCGTTCGCGCAGGAGTTCTGCATGGTGCTGGAGGGGGCGTATGTCACGCGGCAGGTGACGGGCTGCTCGCAGACGGCGGAGATCGGCCGGAGGCTCGCCCGGATGCTGGTCGAGAGCCACATCCCGGAGAAGGGATAAGGGAGCGCTATTCGACGGGCGCGTAGAAGCCGCCGCCGGTGTCGCGGAGTTTGCCCGCGCGGGCGAGCGCCTTCCAGACTTCGGGCGGGAACTCCTCGGGCGGGATGATGGCGTCGATGGAGGACTTGCGGCCGCCCGTCGTGTAGCGGTTGCCGAGCCGCGACTCGTCCGCCAGCCGCGCGAGTTTCAGCCGCTTCGTGAACGCCCGCATGGCCGATTTCAGTGTCTCGTCGGGGATGCCCGGGCCATCGGGCGGGGCGGTCCCCGCGACACCGGCACTTGGGTTCTCAAGCCTTGCGATCATGGCGTCAAAGCCGTCGGCGTCGCGCTCGGCGCAGACTCGGCGTGCCTCGGCCTGATCGACCGGAAGGCGCGAGAGCAGCCGCTCGGCGAGCGGCCACGCCTGTGCAGCCGAGGCCGGCCCCTTGCGGACCTCGCCCACAAGTTGGCGGAGTTTCTGGACGGCGTTCATCGGGGGAGCATATGGGACCAGGGGACCCGGAGTTCGAGGGGTCGAGAGCGACCTTGCGAGCAAGCGCTCGGCCACGCGGGGCACGGCCTTTCACGGCCGGGGCGAAACGCTCCGGGCGGTGGCTGTCCGGCTCGTCGATGGCGTGTCGGGATCGTGTTCATGCCGGTCGGTCGCATGGGAACCTCGGCTGGTTCCACGACGGAGAGTTGCGTAGGCCCGGAGGGCTTGCCGTGCTGACTCAATGCGAAGGGTGCGCCTACCCGGCGAGTCTGCGTGCGTGTGTCACATCGCTGTCCTCGACAGCTCGGACCTGTGCCGCGGTGACCGTGCACACACCGATAGTGTCGCCGGTGAGCGTGACGAACTCGACTTCGTAACCTTGGCCGCCCGCGTACACGTCCACAATCGTGCCCACGTCCCCGGCGGCCAAGCCGTGCTGGGGAAGGTCGGTGGTGAGGACGACGCGCTGAAGTTCCTTGAACGATTGGTCTGCGGACATGTCAGCGTTCCTGTCCGGACGGTCGCGGGAGCGGGTGTGCGGTGACGAGCCGCGGATGCGTCGCCGGAGGTTTGATGTTCCAGACAGAGCGGATGTTCACGTAGCCGCCCCCCCGGGCACAGTAGGGGGCCATCCACCGTGTATTTTACCCCCCATTGGGTTGCTTCAGATCGTACGAAGTCGTGGGTTTGGACGTGAGCGACGAGCGCCTCGACAAGAACCTCCCAATCGGCCGTCGTGAAGCCGCAGGACAGGAAGAACATCGCTTTGGAGCGACCATCCTCGGACTCCAACGAGAGAAGATACCGCGTCACCTTGGCGGCCGGCACCTCGGCCCTTTCGGCATTGGGCGTGCGCATCGTGCGGTCAGACTACACGCGATGACCACCCCTCGCTCGCCTTACCACTCCGGCCCTCCCGAGTAGCGCCCGTAGACGTCCGCCATCGCCTGGGTCATCTCGCCGAGCGTGCAGCCGGCGAGTGCGCCGTCGATGAGGGCGGGCATGACGTTGGTGGGGTGGAGGGAGTCTTGAGTCCCGAGTCTTGAGTCCTGAGAAGCGGAGGCGGGCGGGGAGAGGCCGGGGAGGGTGTGGATGAGTGTGGCGGGCTTGCCCTGGCAGGCGGCGCGGATGTTGTCGAGAGCGAGGGCGACGGCCGCGGCGTCGCGGGACTTCTTGAAAGCGGCGAGGCGCGCGACCTGCTCGGTCTCGACCGAGTCCGGGATGGTGAGGATGTCGAAGGGCCGTTCCTCGTTCTCGTCGACGTACTGGTTCACGCCGACGATGATGCGGTCGCCGGCCTCGCACTCCTCGCTGAAGCGGTAGGACGCCTCGGCGATCTGCCTGCGGAAGTAGCCCTTGTTGATGCCCGCGACGACGCCGCCGTAGCCGCCGAGGTTCTCGTTGGGCGTCGGGCCGCGTCGCCACGCCCCGCCGCTCATGTTGTCGATTTCCTCGATGTATCCGAGGGCCTCGGCCTCCATGCGGTCGGTCAGGTCTTCGACGAACCACGATCCGCCGAGTGGGTCCGCCACGCGCGTCACACCCGTCTCGTGTGCCAGGATCTGCTGCGTGCGAAGGGCGACCGTGACGGCTTGCTCTGTGGGCAGGCCGAGCGTCTCGTCCATGCTGTCGGTGTGCAGGGACTGGCACCCGCCGAGCGCGGCCGCCATCGCCTGGTAGGCCACGCGCACCACGTTGTTCAGCGGCTGCTGCTCGGTGAGCGAGCACCCGGCGGTCTGCACGTGGGTCTTCATGTACCAGGACTTCTCGCTCTTGGCGCCGTAGCGGTCGCGCATCATGCGTGCCCAGATGCGCCGGGCCGCGCGGAGTTTGCAGATCTCCTCGAAGAACTCGTTGTGCGAGTTGAAGAAGAACGAGAGTCGCGGGGCGAAGGCGTCCACGTCCAGCCCGCGGAGCAGGCACGCCTCGACGTACTCCATGCCATCGCGGAGCGTGAAGGCGAGTTCCTGCGTGGCCGTGCTGCCCGCCTCGCGGATGTGGTAGCCGGAGATCGAGACCGAGTGCCAGCGCGGCACGTGGCGCATCTGGAACTCGATGGTGTCCACGACGAGTTTCACCGAAGGCTCGGGCGGGTAGATGAACTCGTTCTGCGAGTGGAACTCCTTGAGGATGTCGTTCTGGAGCGTGCCGCCGAGCGTGTCCCACGAGATGCCGCGCTGGTGCGCCATGGCGAGGTACATGGCCCAGATGACGGCCGCCGGCCCGTTGATCGTCTGGCTGACCGTCACGCGGTCGATGGGGATGTCGGCGTAGAGGCGGTGCATGTCCTCGATCGTGTCGATCGCCACGCCGCACTTGCCCACCTCACCCACGGAGAGCGGGTCGTCGGAGTCGCGCCCCATGAGCGTGGGCAGGTCGAAGGCGGTGGAGAGGCCGGTGTTCGCGGCGGTCGAGGTGCTGGCCGCCCTGAGGAGGTACTTGAATCGCTTGTTGGTGTCGTCCGCCGAGCCGAAGCCGGCGAACTGACGCATGGTCCACAGCCGCGTGCGGTATCCCTGCGGGAACAGGCCGCGGGTGTAGGGGAAGACGCCCGGCGGCGGCAGGTCGCGCTCGACGTTGCGGAGGCTCTCGGCGGGCTGCCAGCCGGGCACTCCCGGGCCGTACGCGGCGTCGAGCACCAGCCCCGAGATGGTGACGGCCTTCGGATCGACACGCCCGGTGGCGGGGTCGATGCCGGGGCCGGAAATGGTCTGGCGCGTGCTGGCGGTGGACATTGACGTGTCTCCCGGGACTGGAAAGAAGGGGGCACAGGAGAAGTTTAGGGCGTGATGGTCGGCCCGGGGCGCGCGATAGCCCTCGCCGCCGGCGCCGTGCGGCCGGCAGGGCGAGGCGAAGGAGCAGGCGGCTCGGGATCAGTCGTCGCCGCCGGTGATGCCGGCGCCGAGTTTGTAGGCGGAACCGAGAGCGAGGAAGAGCCAGAGTATGTCGATGATCTGGAACGAGTAGGGGAGCGCGGCCGCGCCGATGATCCATTTTCCAGCGCTGTAGCCGGTGTAGTACTCGTCCTCGGCCCAGCGGCGGAAGTCGTTCTGATACGTGGGCGGCCACGAATCCCACCGGGCCTGGGCTTCCTGCCAGACGTCCTCCGGGTAGTCCGCCGCCGTCAGGCCGCCGCCCCAGTTGTCTTCGTCGGGCCATTGGATGATCTGTCCCGCGGCCTCACGCTCCTCAACGATCTGGTCGGCCACGAAACTGAGCACGCCCTCATCGTCGAGGTCGGCCGTGAACCCCTCCTCGGCGTAGAAGTCGTCGATCGTGGCCACGTTGGCGAAGTACTTGCCGCAGATGACGCCGAAGAGGGCGATCACCGCGGCCAGACCATAGGCAACCTTTTGGAAGCGGAACCAG
>DAOMNQ010000024.1:15117-44154 GCA_035443945.1 Phycisphaerales bacterium
GGCCAGACCACCGGTTGCCACGTCCGAACTGTCGCGAGCGCCGAGGAGCATCCCAAGGCCCGTCAGTGCGCCGACACCCCACGCGATCCAGCCGACCTCGTAGCCGGACTGATAGGAAACCAGCCCCCAGATTCCCGCGCCGACCAGCGCGCCGATGATCGCACCCACAAGCCCATTGATGATGTTCATGCGGATCCCCTTGAGCAGGGGGAGGCCGATCGGACCGGCCGCCCAGGTCGGCCCATTGTGCCAGAGCCGGGGGAATCTTGCAAGCAGGACCTTAGCAAAGTCCCCAGGCAAGGTGTGCGGCGCGGCGGAGGCTCATTGTTGTGTCCGGAATCGCAAGGACCACACAAGATCGTGGGGTGTAGGAGGGGCGATCACACGCCATCCGGAGGGCGAGGCCGAAGACGACTCAGTCCCCGTTGATCACGTAGTCGTAGCCCTTCAGGCGCGGCTGCTCGGCGGGCCACACGGTCTTGTGCCGGTCTTCCGGCCTCGGTGCCTCGTGGCCGCCGTCGTCCATTCCGTCCGCCCCGACGCTGTAGAGCAGGTACGACCGGCCAAGGCGGTCGGCGGCCGGGACCACCCGGACATAGCCGAAGGGGAGTCCGCTCCACAGGTCCAGCGAGATGTGGTCGATGCAGTCCGGCACGAGTTGGGTGAGCGTGACGGGATAGTCGCCGTGCCTCATCCGGTAGCGTTCGAGCGCGATGAGAACTCGCATGCCCTCGCGGTCGATGCGGGCGCGATCGAACACCTGCATCGCCGTCTCGTTCGCCGACAGGAACGTCTGGGCGAGGCTGCCATTGGGCGCAGCCCCTGCCGGCTCGCGCACGTGCGGTGGCTGATCGGCGCGGCGCACGGCATCGTCGAAGTAGCGGTTGAAGGCGTCGCGGTTGCCCCTGTAGGTGCCGACCCAGAGCGCATCCGTCGGCCGCACGCCCCCCGTGAAGGCCGCGAGCGCCGCGGAGTTCGCGCCGAAACGGACGTTGGACGGGTCGCTGAACGTCCACGCGACGGCGTCGAGACTCCAGAACCGCTCGCCGCCGACGTGGAACGACGGCGGAACCGTGAGCCGCTGACGATCCAGCGCGCCCTCGATCGCGTCGAGCCAGTCCTCGGACGGGAACGCGCCGAGCGTCGCCCGAATCCTGCTGATCGCCAGCGCCTCGATCGCGTAGGCGACGAGGGCGTCGATGAGCAGGGGTTGGTGGGCGCAGATTCTTGCCAGAGCGAGGTTCGCTTCGAGAGCGTCCGCATACTCGCCCAGATCGCCGGCTTCGAGAGCGAGGTGCATCCGGGCCGCGTTCATGCGAGCAAAGCCACGCGCCTGGCCGAGTTCGGGGAGTATCCATGCGGCGAGAAGTGGCTGGTTCTGCCCCTGGGCGGTGATCGGCCTGACAGCCCGTCGCCGAGCGGCCAAGTAGCCCAACTGATCGAACACGCCCCCTTCACGGTACGCGGCGAGCGAACGACGGGCGATGTCCTCGCATGCATCGAAGAATGCGCGATTCTCCGAATCCATGTCAGGCGTTCGATAGTCGGCGAAGATCAGCGTGTACTCCGCAAAGACGCCGCGAGTCCCCACGTAGTCGCCCGGCCCCACCAGCAGGTCCGCCTCGTGCATCCGCGCCATGGCCGCATAGAACGCGTCCCACGCGTTCGGATCGTCCGCCGTTGTGCCCGTCGGCTGGTTCGCTTCGACGTAGGCGATGATGTCCTCAAGCGCGGCCCGCTCGCTCCGCGCCAGCGAGGCCTGCCGACTCAGAAACACCTCGTACCCTCCCCACCCGAGCGGCAGCAGCACGAACAGCACGAACGCCAGCCCGATCGCCGTCCGCTTCAGCCACAGCCGCCGGCGGGGCGTCCAGAACGCGGGCGGCTCGCGGTACGCCGCGGGCGTGAAGACGCCGCGGCCTGACTCGTCGATCACGAGTTCGCGCAGCGCGGGATCGACCTCGGCCTCGTACCCGCACTCCGGGCACACCACGGCCAGCGCGGCCGACACCGGCAGCCCGACCAGCGTGTACCGGCACCCCGGGCACGCCCCCCGCGTCCGCAACACCCGCCTGATTCGCCGGAGGAGCAGGCGGTCGCGGATGAACATCACCACCAGCGGCGGCAACGCGAAACACAGGAGTACGAGCAAGAACAGAGCAAAGTTGACGATGCCGCTCGTCGGCGCGAGCGGGTCCCACCGCCGTCCTCCTGCCTCGGAGATGAACCCGGCCATGAGGAGCGAGCCGGCGACGAGCAGCACGAACACCACGACGAGCGCAGCCCGGTGCAGGTGCCGCCGCCCCGTCCGGCACGCCGCGCGGACGAAGCGGTCGCACTGCTCGTCCGAGAAGCGGTCGAGTTCCGGGAACGCCCGCCAGACTCGGGAGAGGGGGATGCGCACGCCGGATTGTAACCACGCGGCTCCTTGTCACCAGGCCGGCGCGCAGGTCGCCCGCTGACTCACTTTTGCGAGTACTCGTACACCCCCCGCCCCGTCTTGTCGCCGAGGCGTCCGGCCGCGACGAGTTGCTTGAGGAGCGGGCAGGCGCGATAGCGGTCGTTGTTCAGGCCGTCCGCCAGGACGTCCATGATGTGAACGCAGGTGTCCAGCCCGATGAAGTCGGCCAGGCGCAGCGGGCCCATCGGGTGATTGCACCCCAGTTTCATGATCTCGTCGATGTGCTGCGGCTCGGCGACGCCCTCCATCCAGGCGTAGAAGGCCTCGTTGATGAGCGGCATGAGAACGCGGTTGCTGACGAAGCCGGGGCGGTCGTTCGCGGGTACGGGCGTCTTGCCCATCGCCTCGGCCAGCGCGATGGTGCGGGCGGTGGTCTGCTCGCTCGTCGCCAGGCCCTTGATGACCTCCACGAGTTTCATCACCGGCACGGGGTTGAAGAAGTGCATCCCGATGAAGCGGTCGGCCGCGCCGCCGACCGCCGTCGCCAGTTCCGTGATGCTGATGGACGAGGTGTTGGTGGCGAGCAGCCCGCCGTCGGAGACGAGGCCGACGAGTTCGCCGAAGAGTTGCTTCTTCACGCCCGCGTCCTCGACGACAGCCTCGACGATCGCGTCGCACCCGGCGAGGGCGTCAAGGCCGTCGGCGTAGGTCAGCCGGCCCTTGGCGGCGTCGGCGTCGGCCTGGGTCATCTTGCCCTTCTCGACGGCCCGGGCGAGGAGTTTGTCGTGCAGCGAGCGGCACTTCCGGAGCGCGCCCGGGAACGGGTCGTGAACGATCGTGGTGAACCCCGCGACGGACGCCACCTGTGCGATCCCGCCGCCCATCTGGCCCGCCCCGACGACGCCGATTTTCTTGATGTTGTGCATGGGTGCTCCCTGTTTCCCGGTGTCCGGCGGAGGATATGGCGCGGACCCGTGCTTCCGCACGGGGCTTGCCACGATACGATGGGGGCGTGCCCAGCATCGAGCAACTGGAACGCCTGCTCGCCGTGGACCCGACGGACGGGTTCGTGCTCTACGGGCTGGCGCAGGAGTGGGCGAAGCGCGGCGAGCACGAGCGTGCCGTCGAGTACTACCGGCGTGCCGCGGCCGCCGACGCGGACAACGCCTACACGCACTTCCACCTGGCGAGGTCGCTCGAGACGATGGGGGACGAGGACGGGGTGAGGCGGGCGCTCAATAACGGGTTGGCCGTCGCGCAGCGCACAGGCGACGCCAAGGCGGCCTCCGAGATCGCGGCGTACCTGGGGCAGTTGTCGTGAGCGCGGTCGAAATCAGAACCGGGCAGCGGATCACGGGCGTTCGTCGCTCGAAGCGTGATGCCACGCTGGTCGTCGTGATGCTCGACGGCGCGCGCGCGGGTGAGGTCGATGCGGCGGAAGCGGAGCGGCTGGGCATCGTGCGGGGCGCGGCCTTGGACGCGAGCGTGGCGGCAGGTCTTCACGCAGCGATCGCCCTGTGCGCAGCCCGGCGGGATGCGGTGCGGCTCGCCCGCGCCCGCTCTCGCACCAGGGCCGAACTGGTGCAAAGACTGACCGAACGTGGGCACAGTGCCGCAGTCGCGGTTGCGGCCGCAGAATGGCTCGCCGCCTCGGGGGCCATCGACGAACGGACGGTCGCGGAGGTCGCGGCGATCGGCATGGCGGAGCGGAAGGTCTCGCGCCGGCTCGCGCGCGATCGGCTCGTGCAGCGAGGCATCGACGAAGGGCAGGCGGCCGGGGCGATCGAGCGGGCGTTCGGCGACCGGGACGACCTCGACCTGGCAATCGAGGCCGCGCGACGCAGGGCCGCATCCGTGCGTGGGCTTGCACCCGACACGGCCCGCCGTCGGCTCTCGGGGTTTCTCGCCCGCCGCGGGTACGACGAGGAGACCTGCCACGAAGCCGTCCGCGTGGTGCTGGGCGGGGTGGAGTGATACGCTGGGGGCATGACACACCCATGCCGGCATTTCCCGGTACGACCCCTGCTTGCCGTGCTGGCTGCCGGGTCGCTCCTCACCGGCTGCATGAGCCACCACAACGACCGGGCGACCCTCGGCGACAGCGCCCGGCTGGAGGCGATCGACGGGCACTGGGCAGAGCCGCGCCCGGACCGCGTCGCCGACGCCCCGTCGCTGACGGGCCTCGAGCGGTCGAACTGGGCGCTGGTCCGGTTCGAGGCTGGCGTGGACGGCGTCTCGCACCGGCCGACCTACGCGACGCTGCACGCTGGGCCGACCGACACCGCGCGGGCACGCGGTGAGTTCCCGACGCCGATCTCCGCCCTCGATCTCGAGTCCGGTGAGTGTGTCGGCGAGATCGGGCACGGGTTCCTGGGCTTCGGCAAGGCGGCGATCGAGGGCACAGCGATCGTGCCGGGGCTGTTCGTGTACCCGCAGTGGCGCACGGGCTGGAGCCCGAAGGCGGCGTGGCAGCGAGCGCCGGATCGGGCGCGGCTCGTCCCCATCGACGAGTTCGAGTCGAGTGAGAGCAGCGATGCCGAGGAGCCTGCCGCCGGCGAGATGACCGAGGAGGCCGCGGAGTGAAGGAGATGACGCTCGACGAGAACGGCCTGCCCGTGGGCTACCTCTTCCACGAGGACTTCGAGATGTCGCCGCGGGTGGCCGCGCGGGAGTTGTGCACTCGCGACGATTTCCTGATCATCGACTGCCGCACGCCCGAGGAGTGGGAGGTCTGCCGTGTCGAAGGCTCGGTGCTGATCCCGCTGCACGAACTCGAATCGCGGCTCGACGACATCGAGGACGCGCTGTCGGATCGCGGCATGAGCGAGGAAATGCCGATCGGCGTCATCTGCCACCACGGCAATCGCTCGGTCAAGGCCGCGCTGCTCCTGCAGCGGCACGGCTTCTCCGGTGCGAAGTCGGTCGTGGGCGGGATCGATCTGTGGGCGATGGACGTTCAGCCCGGCATGCCCCGCTACGAGCGTGAGAACGGGGTGTGCAGAGTCGTCGGGCGGTAGCGCTTCCGGTATGACGCCGCACACTCGGCGCAAATCGAGGGTGACGGATCTTCCGTCTCGCGAAGGGGGCGTGAATGGGCAGTCGGCGTGAGATCGCCGCGGAGGATGGCGGGTCGAGGCGCTCCCCGCGCCGTGGACTCCCAGTTCGTTTCCGGCGGTCCCGTGCACACCGCGCTGAGTGGAAGTTGAGTGCGATCGGATGCGGTCTCATCAGCGCGGCCTGCGTCGGGCAGGACCATCCTGGGGCTGCGCACGCCGCCCGTGACGCGATCCGTGCCCGGGAGTGGGACGTCCTGTTTGCTCAGACTATCGGCTGGACCGGCGCAGACGGCGCGGCCGGCATCGTCCTGTCTCCTGGCCGAGTGCTCTGGCTCTTCGGCGACACGTGGATCGGTCCTGTGCGCGACAATCGGCACGCGGAAGGGTCGGTCATCGTCAACAACACGATTGCCGTTCACCACGCCGGGGGACCGGGCGAGCGTCCGGGGCGGCTGAGGTTTTTCTGGGATGAATCGGGGATCAGGCCGGCCTCGTGGGCGACGCCGGAGGGGTCGGACGAATGGCTTTGGCCGGCGGGGGGAGGGCTGGTTGTACGCGGCGGCGGTGAGCCACGGCTGCTCGTGTTCATGACGCGACTCTCGCGGCGCGACGAGTCGGACAGCGT
Organism: Phycisphaerales bacterium; assembly: GCA_035443945.1. GTDB lineage: Bacteria > Planctomycetota > Phycisphaerae > Phycisphaerales > UBA1924 > CAADGN01. The sequence continues at coordinate 21,200 of DAOMNQ010000024.1, forward strand.
CTGGAACTTCACCTGTCGCGGCAGCACGCTGCTGACGATCGACAATCCGGACGACGACCCCTCGAAGTGGCGGATCGTTCAATCAACGCTCACCTCGATCCCGGCCGAGCCACCACTCGAGCGGACATGGGGCACGGCTGTCCTGCCTGACCCCGAGGATTCGGCCTCGCTGCTCGTTTTCGGGATCGACGGCACTGAACCGTTGAACAAGCGTGTCGTGCTTGCCCGTGCGCCGGTTGCCTCCGTGGATCGGTTCGAAACGTGGCGGTTTCGTGCGGCCGACGGGTGGTCCGACACCCCGTCAGAAGCGGTTGCCGTCGCGGCGAATGTCGCAAGCGAAGTCTCGATCCACCTGTTGGACGCTCAAACTCCCGGATCCCGCTACACCATGATCTACAGCGAGCCGCCGCTCGGGTCGGGCATCATGGCCCGCACCGCGTTGCGACCGGAAGGGCCGTGGTGCGATCCGGTGCGGCTCTACGAGTGCCCGGAGGCGGGCCAGGATCCGCGGAATCTGGTCTACAGCGCGAAGGCGCACCCGCACCTGTCGCGCGAGGGAGAGTTGCTTGTGTCGTACTGCGTCAACAGCACGGACTTCTGGCACATGGCGGCGAATGCCGACCTCTACCTGCCGCGCTTTATCCGAGTGCCGCTGGCGAGCCTTCCGGCGCCGATCGGTGAGTGATCGGGCTACGATGCGGCATGAGCACGCGCGCCTACGCCGCCCAGTCCGCCACGTCGCCGCTCGGTCCGCACTCGATCGTCCGGCGTGAGCCGCTGGCGAGCGACGTGGCGATCGACATCCTGTACTGCGGCGTGTGCCATTCAGACCTGCACTTCGCCCGCAATGAGTGGGGATTCACGGCGTACCCGGTGGTGCCGGGGCACGAGATACTCGGGCGGGTGACGGCGGTCGGCGACGCGGTGAAGAAGTTCAAGGTCGGCGACCTCGCGGCGGTGGGGTGCCTGGTGGATTCGTGCCGAACGTGCCCGAGTTGCCGGCAGGGCCTGGAGCAGTTCTGCCAAGGCGGGTCGGTCTTCACGTACAACGGGCCGGACAAGCACTCCGGCGGCATGACCTTCGGCGGGTACTCGGAGTCGATCGTCGTCGACGAAGCGTTCACGCTGAAGGTGCCCGGGAATCTCGACCCGGCGTCGGCCGCGCCGCTCCTGTGCGCCGGGATCACCACGTACTCTCCACTTCGCCGGTGGAACGCGACGAAGGGTCGGAAGGTGGGCGTGGTCGGGCTTGGCGGGCTGGGGCACATGGGCGTGAAGTTCGCGCACGCATTCGGGGCGCACACGGTCCTGTTCACGACCTCTCCCGGCAAGGCGGAGGACGGCCGGCGGCTCGGTGCCGATGAGGTCGTCATCTCGAAAGACGCCGACGCCATGGCGAAGCACGCGGGCACCTTCGACCTGATCCTTGACACCGTGTCGGCCGACCACGACATCAACGCATACCTGTCGCTGCTGAAGTTGGACGGAACGCTGGTGCTGGTCGGCGTGCCCGCGCAGCCGCTGGCGCTCACGGCGATGGGGCTGCTCATGCCGCGGCGTCAGATCGCCGGCTCGCTCATCGGGGGCATCGCGGAGACGCAGGAAATGCTGGACTTCTGCGGGCGGCACGGCATCGCGTGCGACGTCGAGGTGATCGCGATGGCACAGATCAACGAGGCCTACGAGCGGATGCTCCGCAGCGACGTGAAGTACCGCTTCGTCATCGACATGGCGACGCTGAAGCGATGAAGAACGTCGTGCGCGCGCGATGCCGGGGGCGCCCGGCGCGCCCCCGGCAGGACTGTCCGTGCTCTCACGGCCGGCGGCTCAGCCCTTGAGCGCGCTGAGCGGGGCCCCGAAGTTGATGTGGAAGGGTGCGCCCTCGACGACCAGCGCTGGCACCGACTTGACGCCGGCCCGCTCAGCCTCGGCGATCCGGCCCTTCTGCTCGCCGAGGTGGACGGTCTCGACCTTGTAGCGAGCGGGGTCGAGCGACTCGGCGATCGTGCGCTCAGCCTGAACACAGACGGGGCATCCGGCGTGGTAGAACGTTGCGGTCTTCACGGTTTCCTCCTTGTGCATGGAGTCACGATTCGGGCAGGGCCGGGTGCGGAACGTCCGCGCCCGGGGGCCTGCCCCCGATGAACAGGCGCCAGAGCCGCGGACGCTCGTTCGCATCGGCGGTTCTGTGATCGCCGCAGTCGATGCGCAGGTCGGCATCGCCGATCGGCGCATCGACGTACGCGCAGTGATGAGGGCGCTCACGGTCGGTGTGGGCGTGCGGGCGGAAGTAGTCGCACGACGGGCACATCCGAGAGACCGGAATCTGCCCATCCTCCTGCAGCGAGTGGATCATCTTGACCAGACCTCGCAGGAACGCGGCTCGCTCGTCCGCGTCGAGCGAGTCGATGGCTCGCAGGAGGAAGTCGGGCCACCGGGACGCGTGTCCGGCCTCGCGTCGGCCCCGAGCCGTCAGCCGCACGAGTACGACGCGGCCGTCGTCGCCCGATCGGCTACGCGCGACGAGTCCCTTGCGGTCGAGCGCAGCGACGGCGTCGCTCACCGTGGGCTGGGAGAGAGCGAGTTCGGCTGCGAGGGTCGAGACTGGGAGGCCGTCTCGGTGGCGGGCGTCCAGAAACGCGAGGAGTTGGGACTGGGTGGGCGTCAGTCCGCGCTCGCCGGCGGCGGCCCAGGCGTGATGGCGCAGGACGAGGCCGATTCGGGCGAGACCGGCCGGGATCCGTTGGTCAGGGGGAGAGGTCACTTGGGGGCTCGTTTCATAGGACTCCTATAGACTATCCGGCGCTGGCGGAGGCGTCAAGGGGAAGCGCCGGATTCCCCGGCCGTAGGCTTCCCGCATGGAACCGGCGCGACACGCGGCACGGACACCGCCCCTGCATCGGCACGCCGCGCTCCAGCCGCTCTCGCGCGAGCACATGAGCGGTCTGATCCAGGCGCGGAATCTTCAGCGTGCGGCCGGGGAGGGTCGGGGGGCCTGCGTGCGGGCGGCGGCGGAGTTCGTTCGTGTGTGGCAGGCGGAGATCGTCGGGCATTTCGACGACGAGGAGCGGTTGCTCGTTCCGCTGATCGATGATCCGGCGTCGCGAGAGCGGCTCGTGCGCGAGCACCGCGAGATCCGCGCGCTGGCCGATCGGTGCCGGGCCGTCGCGGCGGGAGAGGGTGTACAGCCGGAGGCGCTCGCGCGGCTGGGCACGCTGCTGCACGATCACATTCGGTGGGAGGAGCGGGCGCTGTTCGAAGCGATCCAGCGAGATCATCCCGACGCGCTCGCTGCGATGCTCGATCACGCGGAGGAGATCGAGCGCGTGCGTCCCGGCGCGAGGCGACGGCGGACGTTCCCCGAGGGCGGCAAAGACGGGAAGGAGGGCGGCGATCGTGAGTGATGAGCGTGCGCGTGAGGCTCCCTCGGAGCGGTTCGAGGCCGCGTATCTGGAGTTCGACCTGGCGGCCGAGGCGGCGTCGCTCCGGTCGGAGGCGGTACCCGCGCGTCACGGCCATCGGCAGAAGACGCTCTTCAAGCACGGCGGGCGCACGATCGCGCTGTTTGTCATGAACCGGGGCTCGTCGTTGTCCGAGCACGCTGCGGACGGCACCGTGACCATCCAGGCCGTGGAGGGCGTTATCCGGATCGGGCTGGCGGGCGATGACAGGCGGCTTCGCGCCGGGCAGGTCATGGTGCTCCGGCCGGGGCTGCCCCACGGCGTCGCGGCCGAGACGGACGCGGTGTTCCTCCTGCAAGTGTCGCTGGGGATGTGAGCGGGGTTGCCGCGGTCAGGCGCTGCGTGCCCCGGGGGGGGCGTGTCGCCACCTGAGCCGGAGCGAGTTGGCGATGACGGAGACCGAACTGAAACTCATCGCGGCCGCAGCGATCATCGGGCTGAGCAGCACGCCGAAGACGGGATAGAGCACGCCCGCCGCGATGGGCACGCCGGCGGCGTTGTAGACGAAGGCGAAGAACAGGTTCTGGCGGATGTTGCGCATGGCGGCGCGGCTGAGGTCGAGGGCGCGAACGAGGCCGTTGAGGTCGCCGCCGACGAGCGTGATCGACGCGCTCTCGATAGCGACGCCCGCACCCGTGCCCATGGCCACGCCGACGTCGGCCTGAGCGAGGGCGGGTGCGTCGTTGACGCCGTCGCCGGCCATGACAACGCGGCGGCCTTCCGACTGAAGCCGGCGCACGATCTCGGACTTCTGGTCCGGGAGGGCCTCGGCCTCGACCCGGTCGATCCCGAGCGATGCAGCAATGGCCTCGGCGGTGGTGCGATTGTCCCCCGTCAGCATGACGACGGACATGCCGCGCCCGTGGAGGGACTCGATCGCATCCCGCGTCGTCGCCTTGATCGGGTCGGCGACGACGAGCAACGCGACCGGGCGGCGGTCGATCGCGGCGAACATGGCCGTCGAGCCGTCGCGGCGTGCGCGGTCCGCGTCAGCGGCGAGCGAACCGGTGTCAACACCCTCGTCCGTCATCAGCGCGGCCGAGCCGATGGCGACGCGCAAGCCTTCGACGGTAGCGACGATCCCCTTGCCCGTCACGCTCTCGAAGTCGGATGCGCTGAGCCGGACGCTCGTCCGCTCGTCGAGTCCGGCGACGATCGCCTCGGCGAGTGGGTGCTCGCTCCCCCGCTCGGCGGCGGCGAGAAGGGCATGGATGCGCTCGGGGTCGTGATCGGGGGTGAGTTCGACAGAGACAAGCCGCGGCCTGCCCTCGGTGAGCGTACCGGTCTTGTCGACGACGACCGTATCGACCTTTTCGAGGGCCTGAAGAGCGGCGGCGTTCTTGATGAGGACGCCCTGGCGGGCGCCGACCCCGGCCGCGACCATGATCGACATAGGCGTCGCCAGGCCGAGCGCACAGGGGCAGGCGATGATGAGGACGGAGACCGCCGCGACGAGCGCATAGGTGAACGACGGCGACGGGCCGACGAGCAGCCAGACGACGAACGCAACGACGGCGATGGCCACGACAACCGGGACGAACCACGCCGCCACCGCGTCGGCGACACGCTGGATGGGCGCCCTCGACCGCTGCGCCTCGGCGACCATCTGCACGATCTGGGCAAGCGTGGTCTCCGCGCCGACGCGACTGACACGCATCACGAACGAGCCTGTGCGGTTGAGCGTGCCGCCGGTGACCTCGTCGCCCTCGGCCTTCTCGACCGGGATCGGCTCGCCGGTGAGCATGGACTCATCGACCGTGCTGCGGCCATCGAGCACGACTCCGTCGATCGGCACGCGGTCGCCGGGTCGGACACGGACGCGGTCGCCGGGGACAAGGTGCTCGACGGGGACTTCGCCCTCAGAGCCGTCGTCGGCGAGGCGCCGTGCGGTTTCGGGGGCGAGTTGGAGCAGTTCGCGGATCGCCCCGCCCGTGCGCCGTCGGGCACGGAGTTCCATCACCTGCCCGAGCAGAACGAGCGTGACGATGACGGCGGCGGCCTCAAAGTAGACGCCGACGCGGCCGGAATCGACGCGGAACGACTCCGGGAAGAGGCCCGGCGCGACCGTGGCGACGACGCTGTAGATGAACGCGATCGAGACGCCGATCGAGATCAGCGTCCACATGTTCGGGCTGGCGGAGACGATCGAGCGCACGCCCCGCACGTAGAAGGGCCAGGCGCACCAGAGCGCGACCGGGGTGGTAAGCAGGAGTTCGGCCCACTGAGCGGCGGCGGGCCCGATCGCGGCGTGGAAGCGAGTCCCAAGGAGCATGTGCCCCATCGCGAGGAGCACGACCGGTACGGTGAGAATGGTCGAGATCCAGAACCGGCGCGTCATGTCGCGCAGTTCGGTGTCGTCGGGTTCGGCCGTGGCGTCGAGGGGTTCGAGGGCCATGCCGCACTTCGGGCAATCCCCCGGTCCGATCTGGCGGACTTCCGGGTGCATGGGGCAGGTGTACACAGCGTCGGGGCGCGCGGAAGCGGGGGGGGGGCGCGTGGCCGCGCCGTGGGAGCAACAGGAGTCGTGCCCGGCGTTGGCGCCGCCCGCGTACCTCGCGGGGTCCGCGCGGAACTTCGCGGCGCAGTGCGTGCTGCAGAAGAGGATCGTCTTGCCGTCGTGCGTGATGGACGCGGCCTCACGCCCGGGCGTGACCTTCATGCCGCAGACGGGGTCGATGTGCGGCTCCGGCTCCGACAGCACGGTGAGTTCCATCAACGGTCGTTCCCTTCGGGCGCTACCGAGTCAACGGTAGGTTGCAGTCCCTGCCGTTCGAGGGATGTCCGGGCAGGAGTCGGACGGAATCGGCAGCCACCGTCGTCGTCAGCGGTACGGTTGGAGCGGCTCAGCCGCTTTCGCTACGATAGACCGCGGGCCGGCGGTGGGGGACTGCCCGTCCGACCAAGTCGGATTCGGCAGCGCAGAGCGAGGAGGGTGTCGTGTCAATGCGAACAGTCATCGTGGCGTGCCTCGTCTCGTGCGTGGTGGCCATCGCAGGTGCGGCGGCTCAGCCCGCGTCGAAGACCATCGCCCTCCCCATGCGGACGGACGGGCCGAAGAGCCTCGACCCGGCCGCAGGTTCGACGACCTACGACAACATGGCGACCGTGCAGTTCTACGAGACGCTCCTGCAGGTCTGCTACTACGACGAGTCGCGGTTCGAGCCGCTGCTGCTGGCGGCGATGCCCGAGCGACTCGACGACGGCAAGCGCTATCGCTTCCGCCTGAAAGAGGGCGTGCGGTTTCACGACGACGCCTGCTTCCCCGGCGGGCGGGGGCGAACCGTGACCGCGGACGACGTCTTCTACTCGTGGAAGCGGCTCACGGACAAGCGCAACGGCCTGAAGAACTGGTGGCTGCTCGAGGACACGATCGTGGGCCTCGACGCCTTCAAGGATGCACAGAACGCCGCGCTGGACGCGGGCGGATCGTTCGATTACGACGCCCCGGTCGAGGGGTTCGTGAAACTGTCGGACCTCGAGTTCGAGGTCGTGCTCACGAAGCCGGTCTTCCGGTTCCTGTGGGTGCTCACGATGTTCCAGATGAGTGTCGTGCCGCGCGAGGCGGTCGAGCGCTACGGGCAGGACTTCGCCTCGCGTCCGGTGGGGACGGGGCCGTTCGTCCTGCGCGAGTGGGTGCCGAAGCAGAAACTGATCGCGGAGCGCAACCCGAACTACCACGCATGCACGTACCCCGAGGCCTCGCTCTGGTCGGAGGCGGACCGGGCGGCGGGGCTTGCCGACGCGGAGGGGCGGCGGCTGCCGATCGCCGACCGGATCGAGTTCACGATGTACGTGCCGGATCAGCCCGTGTGGCTGGAGTTCCAGCAGGGGACGCTGGGGTACATCGAGTTGCCGTTCGATTACTTCAGCCAGGCCTTCAACCCGCGCACCAAGCGGATGAACGCGGACCTGCGCCGGCGCGGCGTCGGGTACCGCGCGGTGCCGCAACTCGACATGATCTTCCGGGCGTTCAACATGGACGACCCCGTGGTCGGCGGGTACACGGAAGACAGGAAGAAACTCCGCAAGGCCATCTCGCTGGCGATGGACCTGCAGGAGTTCAACGACGCCTTCTATTCCGGGCTGTGCGTCGTGTACGACGGGCCGATCCCACCCGGGCTGGACGGCCACCCGGAGGGCGGGCGCGTGCAGGGCGCGCCGCGCGGACCGGATCCCGAACTGGCCCGCCGGTATCTGGCCGAGGCGGGCTACCCGGATGGTCGCGGCCTGCCCACCATCCGCTTCTACACCAGCCAGGGCGGCAACAACGCGGATCAGGTCGAGTTGCTGCGGCGACAACTCGGTCGCATCGGTGTGCGGATCGACGTGCAACTGGTGGACTTCTCGACCCTGATCGAACTGGTCAACAAGCGCTCCGCACCCATGTTCAGTTTCGCGTGGCTGACGGACTACCCCGACGGCGAGAACAACCTCGCGCTCTTCTACGGCCCCAACGAGTCGCCCGGTTCGAACCACTGGAACTACAAGAACCCCGAGTTCGACGCCCTGTACGAGCAGGGCGTAGTGATGGGGCCTGGCCCGGAGCGGACCGCGCTCTACGAGCGGATGCGGGACATCGTGATCGACGACTGCCCGATGATCGGCTCGCTGGCGCGGACGCGGTACTACCTCACGCAGCCGTGGCTGAAGAACGCGAGGCCGACGGAGCGGTTCTGGAGTTGGTTCAAGTACCTGGACGTGGACGATTCCAAGCGTTGAGCGTGGCCGCCGCCCCGCAGGAGTGAGCCGCCGCCATGTGGTCGTACGTCGTCCGTCGCGTCCTGTACAACGTCCCCATCTTTCTCGTGATCGTGCTGATCCTGATGGCGCTGCTGCGGATCAACGATCCGGTGGCGGCCCGGCTGGGAAAGGTGGCGAGCGCGGAGGCCATCGCCGCCGAGCGCGAGCGGATGGGCCTGAACCGCCCGTTCCTCAGGCAGTACGCCGAGTTCCTCTGGGACTTCGCCCGGATGGACTTCTCCGAACGCAGTTGGGACCAGGCCCAGACCGTCGGGCAGGTTGTCTTCCCGTCGGTCGTCCCTAGCCTCTCGATCACAGTCCCCGCGCTCGCCCTCTCCGCGTGCGTGTCGATCGTCATCGGGCTGATCGCCGCGGCGAACCGCGGGAAGTTCATCGACCGTGCGCTCATGCTCGGCGCGGTGCTCGGCATGTGCGTGAGTTACCTCGTGTACATCATCCTGGGCCAGAAGTTCGGAGCGTTCTGGCTCAGCGAGCGGCTCGGAACGCGCGTCTTCGCCGTGCAGGGCTACGAGGACTGGACGACCTGGTCGCAGCCGCTGAACGCCGTGCGGACGTGGGCGCACTACTGCCTGCTCCCGGTGCTCATCAGCGTCGTCGTGACGATGGGCTACGACACGCGGTTCTACCGGGCCGTCATCGTCGAGCAGGCGACGTCCGACTACGTGCGGACGGCGAGGGCCAAGGGGTGCGGCGAGCGGCGGGTCATGTTCAAGCACCTTCTCCGAAACGCGATGATCCCGATCATCACCCGCATCATGATCACGCTCCCCTTCGTCGTCGTCGGCTCCCTCCTGCTCGAGATCTTCTTCGGCATCCCCGGCATGGGACGCACGCTCTACAACTCGATCATCAACCGGGACTTCCCGGTCACACAGGCCGTCGTCGCGCTGCTCGCGGCCATCTTCATCGCCTCCAACATCCTGACAGACGTGCTCTACGCGGTCGTTGACCCGAGAGTGAGGCTCTCGTGAGCGACCGACCAGACCAGAGCAAACAGCCGACCGACCTGCTCACGGCGCGGGCGGGGCAGAGGCCGAGCGGCTTCTTCGAACAACCGGGCGTGCGCAAGTTCGTCCGAAACCGGCCCGCGGTCGGTGCGCTGACCGTGATCGCTGTCTTCCTGCTGCTCGCGCTCCTCATCAGCATGCCGGGCGTGAACCTCGTGCCGCTCGAGCGGGCGACGGAGCGCGTCGGCCCGGACGCCGTCCCAGGCTTCTTCGTGCGGGCGTCGGACGAGAAGCGGGCTGCGTTCGCGGCGTTCTGGGTGCGCGAACTGGACAAGTCGCTGCGGGCGAGCGATCCCGAGCAGGCCATCGCCGCGCTCGCGTTCGCAGAGCGCCGCATCGCGCCGCTTGAGTTGGGTGCGCTGCGCGATCGGCTCGCCGAGGCGCAGGCGATGCTCGACGGCCTCGACGAGGCGATGGGCGACGCCGAGGATGCCCGGTTCGACCTCGAAGACCTCGCGGAGGAACTCGCGGGCGAAGACGAGCCTTCGGATGCACTCAGGGAGCAGGAGCGAGAACTTCGCGAGGAACTGGCCGGGATGCAGCGCGTCGTCCGCGAACGGCTCGTCGCGCTCGAAGACGCTATCGAGTCGCTGTATCCAACGCCTCGGGGGCGCGAGGGGTTCGCGTACCGCGTGCGCCTGCTCGCCGGAACGGACGGCCAGGGGCGCTCGCTCCTGCTCCGGGCCGTGTACTCGATCAAGGTCGCGGTGCAGATCGGCGTCGTGACGGCGCTGCTCTCGGTGTTCGTGGGCACGCTGCTGGGCGCGGCCGCGGGGTACATCGGCGGCCCGGTGGACCACGCTGTCGTCTGGCTCTACTCGACCATCTCCTCGATCCCGTACATCGTCTGGCTCGTCGTGGTGGCGTTCGTTGTCCGTGAGATCAACTGGACGGTCCCGATCCTCGACAAGCAGTTGAATCAGACGCTCTTCCCGGTGTACGCCGCGTTCGTCATGAACTTCTGGGTCGGGCCGTGCCGCGTCATCCGGGGCGAGGCGCTGAAGATCCGCGGGCTGGACTATGTGCAGGCCGCGACCGCCGTCGGGTGCGGGCGGTGCCGCGTGCTCCTGCGGCACGTGCTGCCGAACACGACGTACCTGGTCTTCATCAACTTCTCGCTGCTGTTCGTCGGGGCGATCAAGGGCGAGGTGATCCTCAGTTTCCTCGGGCTGGGCGTGCAGGGGCAGCCGTCGTGGGGGATTATGATCCGCGACTCCCAGCCGGAGGTGGTGGTGGGGTTCTTCTGGCAACTCGGCATCGCCACGGCGTTCATGTTCGTGCTTGTGCTGGCGTTCAACATCGTGAGCGATGCGCTGCAGGACGCCTTCGATCCGAAGCACGTCGCCGGCGAGGCGTGAGCCGCCATCGCCCGCCGATGGGCTGTCTCCCTGCCCGTCACCACCGAGACCCTCGAAGTCCGCCAACGACAACGCGGAGCCGGTGCGGCCCCGCGTTCGTCGACTTCGTCCATAAAAAAACCCGGCTACCGGTCTTTCGCCCGCAGCCGAGTCATAGGAGGAGAGAGAGACAAGACACTGACAAGATGCCACGGCTTTCGGACCGTGCCACCCCACAGACAAAAAAATCATCACGACCGGCCCCGCAGGCTTCCAAGGCATTGCCACTTCAGGGGTTAGCGAGATGGGTGAGGTCGGTTTTCTCAATCGCTGGCCGGTCGGTTAGTCCAAACAAAGACCGAATCTCGCTTCGAGCCGATTGGGACTTGGGTCTGGCGGGGTGTTCGAGGCAACGCAGCAGGATGGCCAGAACGGCGCGCCCATGACCGCTCCTGACCAGTCGTTCGAGTCTGAGTCGCAATTCCCGGGTGCCATCCGATCAGAGGGCATGGGATGTCGTGGCCACACCGGTAGGCTGTAGGACAATCCGGCCCTGTTCCGGGGCGGCCAGGAGGCTTCGTCATGGCGTTTCGTGCGCTGTTCCCAGCGGTGTTCCTCGGGGTCACCGGCTCGCTCGCGCCCGCGTGGGGGGCCGACACCGTGGTGGTGTACGTCTACAACTTCGAGTTCAGCATCAATCCTCCGGGCGAACCGGTCGAGGACGCGGTCATCCGGCAGGGCGACACGATTGAGTGGCAGTGGGTCCACTCGCTCCACAACGTCGTGGCGTCGTCGGGCCAGGCGGAGTTCTTTCAGTCCCCGATCAACAGCGCGGGCGCGAAGTTCTCGCACACCTTCACGAACGTCGGCACCTACGGGTACTACTGCTCCGTCCACGGCTTCGACGACGGCGCGGGCGGGTTCTTCGGCATGGGCGGGTACGTCACCGTGCTGTGCCTCGCCGACTTCAACGGCGACACCACGGTGAACACCCTCGACTTCCTCGCGTTCCTGAACGCCTACACCTCGGGCGATCCGCGGGCGGATTTCAACGGCGACACCGTCATCAATACGCTCGACGTGCTCGCGTTCCTGAACGCGTTCACGACGCCCTGCCCGTGAACGGTTCGCGCGCCACGCACGCGCACACCCGGGATGCGTGCTGACGCGGAGTGATGCGCGAAACGATCGCGTGGTCAGACCGCCTCGCCGACCGCCCAGCGAGCGAACGCGACGATCTTCACCCCCGGCCCGATGACGTCCTTGACCGTCTTCGCCGGGTCCTTGATGAACGGCTGCTCGATCAGGGCAATCTCGGCGAAGAACTTCTTCATCCCGCCCTCGACCATCTTCTCGGCGATCTCGCGCGGCTTGCCGGACTCCATCGCCTGCTCGACGCGGAATTTGCGCTCCTTCTCGACCACGTCGGCCGGGATGTCGGCGGACGTCACGCCCTTCGGCACAGGGAAGGCCGCGGTGACGTGCATCGAGACCTCCTTGAGCAGGTCGTCCGACGCGTCGCCCTCGGCATGGACCAGCACGCCCGTCTTGCCGTCGTGGTGGACGTAGCGCCCGAACCGTTGGCCGGAACCGGCATCCATGCGGCGGACGCGGGCGATGGAGCAGTTCTCGCCGGTCGTGATCCGGATGTCGTCGATGATCGCCGTCATCTCGGGCGTAGGCGTGACGTCCCCGGCCGGGCAAGCGAGCGCAAGGTCCGCGATCTTCTGCGCGCCGGCCTGGAACTTCTCGTTCTTGGCCGTGAAATCGGTCTCGGCGCGGAGTTCGACGATGGACGCCTTGCCACCCTGGATGGCGATGGCGATGCAACCCTCGCCCGCGGCGCGGTCCGAGCGCTTCTCCATCTTGCCCTTCAGTTTCTTCCGCAGAAGGTCCTCGGCGGCATCCACGTCGCCGTTGGCCTCGGCGAGGGCGGCCTTGCAGTCCATCATCGGCAGCCCGGTGCGGTTCCGCAGGGCCATCACTTCTTTCGCGCTGAACTCCGCCATGGTTCGATCTCCGGTGGGGCTTCGCCCCCAACGCGGCGTGCCGCGTGGTCATTCGGGTGGGATTGCGATCTGTCTGATTCGCCCGGTCGAACGGGCCCGATGGTCATTCGGCCTTGGTCGCGACGGACTCCGCGGCCGGGGCGCCCTCGGGTCGCTCGTCCTCGCTCTCGCGGGTCTCGCCCGGAGAGTCCGCACGGAACTGCGCCCGGCGAGAACGCCGGCGCGGTTCCTCGCCGGTCCCGTCCGCCTCACTCCCCGCGGCGGCCTGGGCCTCCCGCCGGCCCTGGCGGCCTTCGGCGATCGAGAGGCACAACTCGCGGACGATCACGTCGATCGAACGCATGCTGTCGTCGTTCCCGGGGATGGGGATGTCCACGAGGTCCGGGTCGCCATCGGTGTCGATCAGCGCGATGGTCGGGATGCCGAGTTTGCGGGCTTCCTTCAGCGCGGTCGTCTCGTGGCGGACGTCAATCACGACGATCGCGCCGGGGAGTTTGTCCATGTTGCGGATGCCGCTGAGGTTGCGGCTGATCTTCTGCTTCTCGCGCCGCAGTTGGCTCTCCATCTTCTTCGAATACGAGGCGAAGCCGCTGCCCTGATCGATGGCCTCGAGTTCCTCGAGCCGCTTGAGCCGCTGCCGGATCGTGCGGAAGTTCGTGAGCGTGCCGCCCAGCCAGCGTTCGGTGACGTAGTGCATCTTCGCGTCGCCGACGCGCTGCTCGAGCACGTCCTTCGCCTGGCGCTTCGTGCCCACGAAGCAGACGTCCTTGCCGTCCGACACCGTGCGGGCCAGGAACCGCTTGGCGAGGAGCAGGCCCTTCACCGTCTCCTTGATGTCGATGATGTGGATGCCGTTGCGCTTGCCGTAGATGTACGCCCCCATCTTGGGGTTCCACGCGCCCGAGCGCTGGCCGAAGTGGATCCCGGCTTCGATGAGGTCCTGGACGAGTGTGCTGGACATGAGACTGTTCCGTTCGTTGCAGCGACACCGGCGGACGACGGACCGGCCTCCGGCGGCGCGACAGTCGCGACGACCAGAAGCGTTGCCCGCGCAAAGGGCGCTTGGGCGAGGCCCCCCCACCGGGGGCCGCGGATGCGGGACGAGGTTCGCGGCCCGCCCCACAACGGAGCGAACCGGCCCCAGACGCCGGTCGCGCCCGGGGAATGGGACTATAGAGGCCACCGGGGGCCGGACAAGCACCCGTCCGGCTGGTGGGGGCTTGAGGGGACGGCTCGGCCGCGACAACCCTGTCCGGACCTCTCACTCCGGCTCAACGACCCCTCCGGTCTGGCCGAAGCACAGTCCCAGGGACCGCTCCGGCCGGGCGGTTCGAGGGGTGAAGGTGCCATGAAGGGCAAAGAGGGGCTGATCGTCCGCGACGCCGCCAGGTTCGACATCGCGCTGCACGCGCGGTTCCGGATCGGGCCGGAGCACCAGACGGTGGTCCGGTTCTCGCAGGCCGCAGGGGTCCGCGACGGCTGGCTCGAGGCGGAAGTGGTCGATCTGAGCGCGCACGGCGTCGGACTCGTTTCCGGCGTCTTCGTGCCCCGCCGGTGCCGGCTGGAACTACGCGTCTTCGGCGCCGCCAGGGACAACCTTCTCTTCTCGATCCACTGCACGGTCCGCAGGGTCGTCATGACCGACAGGCGACCGGCGTACCTGCTCGGACTCGCGTTCGAGACGAGCGACGGGAGCGCGCTGCGTCAGATCCGAGCGCTGCTCGAACAACTGGAGACCACCGCGGACTGACGCGGGGAGGACCACGTGGTACTGGACTCGAGCCATTTCCTGGTGCAGTCGCTGATCGAGGACGGGCTGATTCAGGAGGCCGACGCCCACCGAGCGCGCGAGCACGCGAGCGAGCAATCGCTCGCTCTGCCCGACGCGCTGGTCTCGATCGGGGCGATCACGCATCGTCAGCTCGCCATCTCCCGTGCAAAGTTGTGCGAGTACCCGTTCGTCGACCTCGTCGCCTATGACGTGGACATCAACAACGCCAACCTCATCCCGCGTGCGATGGCGGAGCGGCTGCTCACCTTCGTCCTCTTCCGGATGGGCGACGCCTCGACCGTGGCGATGCTCGACCCGCTGAACCTCCAGTCGATCGACCAGGTGCGGCAGGTGCTCAGGACCGACGTCGACCCCGTCCTCTGCGACGCGGAGCAGTTGCGGGCACTCATCGCCAGGGCCTACAGCCTGGCGCAGACGGACGGCGCCGCTCCAGAGCCGACGCACGCAAAGGCGGAAACCACGCTGACCACGGGTGACGAGCCGATCGTCGCGGCGGTCAACCAGGTCATCGTCGCGGCGATCGACGCGGGAGCGTCGGACATTCACCTCAACCCCGAAGAGAACACGCTCAATCTCCGATATCGCGTGGACGGTGTGCTCGTGCCGCAGCAGGGTCCGCCGCGATCCGCTCACGAGAGCATGGTCCAGCGTCTGAAGGTGATGGCCAAGCTGGACCTCACCCAGACACGACGCCCCCAGGACGGCAAGTTCCGATTCCTTCATCGCAACCACACGATCGACGTGCGCCTCAGTCTCGTGCCGACCATCCACGGCGAGAACGTCGTCATGCGCCTGCTGCGCCCCGCGGCGGCCATCGGAGACGTCAAAGACCTCGGCATGCCCCCGGACGTCACCGGCTGGTTCGAGCAGATGATCGCCCACCCCCACGGCATGATCCTCGTGACCGGGCCGACCGGATCGGGCAAGACGACCACGCTCTACACCGCGCTCGCGAAACTCAACAAGCCAGAGCGCAACATCATGACGATCGAAGATCCCGTCGAGATCCGCCTACCCCTCGTCCGTCAGGTGCAGGCGAACACCGAGATCGGCCTGACCTTCGCCAGCGCGCTGCGTTCGTTTCTGCGGCAGGACCCGGACGTCATCCTCGTCGGTGAGATCCGAGACGAGGAAACGGCCCGCATCGCCACGCAGGCCGCCCTGACGGGGCACCTGGTCCTCTCGACGCTGCACACCAACGACGCCGTGGGCGCGGTCTCTCGCCTGCGCGATCTGTCCGTGCCACCCTTCGCGATCAACAACGCGCTCCTGTGCGTGATCGCCCAGCGGCTCGTGCGGCGCGTCTGCGAAGGGTGTGTCCAGCCCCATGACGCCGACGCCACGCTGCTCCGGGAGATGGGCATCGGAGCCGATGTCGGCGCGAAGTTCGTGCAGGGAAGCGGGTGCCCGCGCTGCCTGAACACAGGCTACCGCGGGCGGGTAGGCGTCTACGAGATGCTCCGCGTCACAACGCGCATCCGTGACCTGGTCGACGCGAACGCATCCGTCAGCGACATCCGGCGGGCGGCGATGGATGAGGGGATGCGACTCATGTGGCACGACGGGCTGGATAAGGCCGCGCTCGGGCTGACCTCGCTCGACGAACTCATGAAACTGCGGGGCGTCCAGGAAACGGACGAGCAGGCGCTGAGGCTGTCGGCATGAGCGAGAGCGTCTTCAAGTATGTGGCGGTGGACGGCGCGGGCGCGCGACGCCGAGGTGTCGTGCGCGCATCGGGAGAGCAGGAGGCCTTCCGCCGGATCGCGTCGATGGGCCTGACTCCGTTCAGCCTGCGCCCCGCCCGGGAACGGACGGTGCTGCTCCGCTACCGGGGGACCACGCTCACCGACATCGCCGCGCTCACACGCGAACTGAGCGTGCTGATCGAGGCCCGCATCCCGATCGAAGAGGGGCTGAACAGCATCGCAGAAAGCGAGAAGCGGCCCGTACAGCGCGAGATGATCCGCGATATCGCCGCACGCATTCTCGCAGGCGCCACCATCAGCGAGGCCATCGATCAGCACCGGCAGACCTTCGGAGAGGTGTACGTCGAGACCGTGCGGGCCGCGGAGCGGACCGGGAGCCTCATCTCCGTGACGTCGCACCTCGCCGACATGCTGGAGCGGCAGGTCGAACTGCGCCAACAACTGAAACGCGCCCTGGCGTACCCGGTCATCGTGGTCGGCGTCGTTGCGCTGGCCGTGAGCGTCATCATCGTCTTCGTCGTCCCGCGCTTCGCCGAGACGTTCGCATCGTCCGACGTGCAACTCCCCCTGACGACCAGGGCGATCCAGGCCCTCGCGGCGTCGGTGAGGTCGCACTGGTGGGCCTACCTCGGCACGATCGTCGGCGCGGCCTTCGCCTGCATGGCGGCGTGGAAGACAGAGGGCGGACGCGCATTCTTCGAGCGAGCCTTCCGCATCGTACCCTTCATCGAGAAGACGCTGGTCGCCGTGACCACCGCCAGGTTTGCACGGGTGTTCGGGATCGCGCTCGGCTCGGGTCTGGGCGTGACCGAGTCGATCGAGATGGGGGGCCGGGCGACGGGCCGGCCGCTCTTCGCGCAGGAGTGCAACGCCATCGCGGACCGCCTTCGTGGCGGCGAAGCGCTCAAGGACGCCATCGAGGCCGGCACCTATCTCCCCAGTTTCGCCCGGCGCATGATCAGCGCGGGCAAGGACTCGGCCGAACTCTCCCGCTCCTGCGGCGTCGTGGCGAAGCACTACGAGCGAGAGGCGGAGCACCTCACCAAGGGAGTGGGCCAGGTGATCGAGCCGCTGCTCACGGTCGCTCTTGCTGTCATCGTTCTCGTGATCGCGCTGTCCGTGTTCCTGCCCATGTGGCAGATGGTCAAGATCAACCACTAGGGGTGAGCCATGTCCCATGCGTGCTGCCGTTGCGTATCGCGCGCGTTCTCGCTGCTCGAGATCGTCATTGTCGTGATCATCATGGGCATCCTCGCCGCGCTGGTGGTGCCGCAGTTCGCCGGCGCGACCGACGACGCGAGGACCGCCTCACTCGAATCGAGCGTGTCGAGCGTGCGGTCGTCGATCGCATCGTTCCGGGCAAGGGCCATCATCGCCGGGACGGACCCGTACCCGACCCTGCAGCAACTGACGACCGCGGGGGTTGTCGTGCAGGGGTCGATCCCGGCCAACCCGTACAGCAAGATCGCCGAGGTTCAGGCCGTGTCACAGCAGCAGGCCGAGGCCCGCACCGTCGTGAACGCCGACCTGTACGGCTGGAACTACTACGTGAACAACGCCTCCGACCCGCCCGTGGCAATCTTCTACGCCAACTCGTCGGCCGCCACGACCTCCCCGGACGGCCAGGGCGGATTCCGCAATGCGAACGAACTCTGAGGATCGCTCCATGCGCGCTCAAGGAGCCACCGCTCCCGCGTTCTCGCTGCTTGAGGTGACGGTCGTCATCGTCATCGTCGGCATCCTCGCGATCGGTGTCATCCCTGCGCTCGGCTCGACAGGCGGCGCGCGCCAGGCCGCCGCTGCCCGTGAGGCCCACCGACTGCTCACCTACGCACGCACGTTCGCCATGACCACCGGGCAGCCGAGCGGCGTCATCGTCGATGCATCGACGGACTCGCTCACCCCCGTCTACATCCCGGCCGGCGCCGCAACAGTCGCGGCGATGCGCTCGCCCACGGGCACGGAGAGCGAACCGATCGTCGTGAGCGAGTCCTTCCCCGGCGCAGAACTGCTGTCGTGCACCGGAGGCGACGGCGCCACCGGGCTGGTCCGCATCTGGTTCTCTCACTCCGGCACACCGCAGGTGCGCGATGAGGCCGGCGTGCTGGTGTCGTCGTTCACGCAGGACGCATCACTCTCACTCACGGGCGGCTTCACGGTCACCGTGCGCCGCGTTTCGGGGCTTGTCGAGCGATGACCACCTTTCGTGCACGCCAGAGTGAACGCAGTGTGCGGCGCGGCCTATCGCTCGTCGAGGTCGTCGTCGTTGTGATCGTGCTCGCGATCGCGGTCCCGCCTTCGGTCGTGGTCGTGCAGGAGGCCGTGCTGGCCCGCGCCGATGCTGTGCAGACGTCGCGCGCGACCGCCCTGGCGCAGGCCGTGGTCGAGCACGTGCTCGCGGATGTCTACTCCGATGCGCCCGGGCTTGGATACGCCGCGCTCGACGACGCCGACACATGGCTCGACACGCCGAGCACGGGTCTGCGGGATCGCATCTCCGACACGACGTCCTCCTACGAGGCGCTCGGGCTTGCCTATGCCGTCAGCGTCTCCGCTCCGCACGCCGCGTCCGGGTCGGCGACAGGTGATCCCGACCTCGACATCTTCCGCACGGTGACCGTGACCGTCACCTGGCCGCTGGCGAGCGGCGGCACGCAGTCGCTTCCTCTTGCCGTTGTGGTGACAGACCTGTGATGAGGGCACGAATCCATCGCGACCGAGCCTCCCCCGTCGCACGCCGCACACGGCGGGGGCTGACGCTGCTCGAAGTCACGCTCTCGATGGTCATCATCGCCGTGATCGCGGCGATCGTTGTGCCATTGACGGCGTCACTTGGCGATGCCTACGCCTCGGCCGCGGATACGCGGGAAGCCGCCGAGGATGCGGCCTTCACCCTCGATCGCGTCGTCCGCCTGCTCCGCGAGGCGCCGGAAAGCGGCGTGCCGGGTCAGATCGGGTTCGCAAGGGTTGAGTCGAGCGCGGTGGAGTTCACGGACAACCGGGCCGTCGAGCTGATCGATACGGACCTCATCCTCACCGATGCGAACGGCGTTCAGGGCATCCTCTGCCGGCAGGTGTCCGCGTTCGAAATCGGGTATCTGGCGTCGGACGGCGTGACCGACTGCTCGGTAACGCCGGAGCAGACGCGGCGTTTCACCGTCCGGCTCGTCGTACGCGGCGTCGAACTCCGGGGTGCGGCGTTGGCGCGTGTCACGATCGTCCAGCCCGGAGGAGTGTGAGAAGTGCACGCACTCGGGAAATCGGATCGGCGCCCGCCGCGGCTCAGTACACGCCGGCATCACGGCATCGCGCTCGCGGTCGTGATCGTCGTGCTGGCGATGCTCAATCTGGTCGTTATGGGGTCGGTTCGGCCTGCCGGAGACGAGGCCTTGATGGGCGCGATGCGGGCCGAGACCACGCGCGCCTTCTACGCCGCCGAATCCGGCGCATTCATTGCCGTGCGAGCGATCGTCGGCGGGCTGGAGCCGCCGGCCGTCGGCAGCGAGCAGACCATTGGCGTGGCGACGGTAGCGTTCGTCGGCCTCCCCCCCACGGGTGAGGTCGGCGAGATCGTCGTCGAGGGGCGGTCCGGCGAGGCACGGCGCCGCCTCAACCTGCTCGTGGAGTGAGGTCCGGGAACGGCGCGCCTCGGAGAGGAGCACAAGTCATCGCCCCGGCGGGTCGATGATGTCAATGCGGGGTGCTGCCGCAGGGGAGCGTGTGCTTGTGTTGAGATCAACGGGCCTGTGCATTGGGCTGTCACCGACGCGACTGGAGGTCGCGGTGGTAGCGGGTCGCGTCGTTGCACGCTCTGCCTCCGTTGAGCTCGACCCGACCGAGTGGGAGGGTTATTGGGCCGACGGACTGATGCCCCTGGACGCGTCGCTCGCCTCGCTCTTCAAGCGGGTCGGCGCCAGACGCGGGATACCCGCGACGCTCTATCACGACGGCCCCGACGCCGCCGCGATGCTCGCCAGTTGCCCCGCGACGGGCGACGCCGCACTCCGCGCCGCACGCATGCAGATGATCGAGGCTCTCCCGTACCCGGCGTCCAGCAACCCGGTCTCCTGTTCGATTCTCGGTCGCGACGCCTCAGGCGAAGCGCCGCGGACGCACGTGCTCGCCGCGGCGGATCGCGATGATCGCGCACAGTCGCTGTACGGGTTCCTCGTTCGCGCGGGTTGCCGTCCGGTCGTGATCGCGCCGATGGAGGCGCCCCTGATCGCTGCGGCGGCGCGCGCGGTTCTCGATGAGTCCTGCCGGCCTGACGACGTGCTCGTGCTTCTTGGTGAACGCCACACCGTGATCTCGGCAGGCACCGGCGGCAACCTTCGCTGCCTTCGTTCATTCGATCTCGGCTATGACCTTCTGCTCGAAGCGCTCGTCCGGGCGTTCCATCCGGCTGGCCACGCCGCGCCGCCGACCACTGGCGAGCGCGAGCGGGCGCGGGAGTTCCTGCACACGCGCGGCATTCCCAGCCCGGACGACGTCATCGATGCGAGTTCCGGCCTGCGAGGCTCGGTCGTGCTTCCCTTGCTCCAGCCGATCATCCAGCGGTATGTCGTAGAAACCAGGCAGACGATCCGCTTCGGCATGAGCCACAGCGACCTGTCGAAGGTGCGGCTCGTGCTCAGCGGCCCGGGCGGGCGGATCCCCCGCCTTGCCGAGTTGCTGTCGAACCATCTTGACGCAGAAGCCGTTGTCAGCGAGGACGCCCCGACGCATGATGCGGGTGCGTGCAGTGCGTTCCTCCGCGCGTGCGTCGAGAGGCCGGTCCCGGCTTTGAATCTGCTGCCAATGTCCGCGGAGGCGCGCCGAGTTGCGGGAGTTCTCGCGGTCGGAGTTCGCGCCGGCGCGGTGGCCGCCGGCCTCCTGCTCGCCGCCGATGGGGCCAGGATCGCGCACGAACGTGCCAAACTCGATCGTCTCATGCACGCGAACGCTCCGATCATCGAGTCGATCGACTTGGCTGCGGAGATCGACCGGCGCGCCGGTGAACTGGCCGCACGCCTGGCCGACGCGGAAGCATCCCTCGCAGCAACGCTCGGGGAGTACCCCGACTGGTTCGCCATGCTCCGCCAGATCGCCGCCGTCGCGAGCGACGATGTCCGCCTGCTCGAAGTGACGGGCGAAGTCGGGCGAGACGGGCCCGCCCTGACCGTCCGCGGGATCGCCCTTGCCGGTGCGAGCGCTGAGGGGCAAGAGCCACTGAGTCGCTACCTCGAAGCCCTCGCGGCGTCGCCCCTCACCCGCTCCGTGCAACTCGCTTCGACTCGAAACACCGTCATGGACGACGCTCCGGCTCGGAGCTTTGTGCTCCGGGCACAGTTGCACGGCCTGCCGCACCCGATCGTTGTGGCGGGGGAGGGCGGGCGATGAGACACCTGATCGTCAGAAGGCTCGCCATCGAGACCCTCGTTGTCGGCGCGATCATCGCGGGCGGCTGGTTCGGCCTCCTGAAGCCTCTCGAAGCCCGTCTCGCCACCGCCAAGGCTCGGCAGGCGACTCAGGAGGCGAGAATCGAGGCCGCGCGCAAAGACGACGCGAGCCGTACGGTCCCGCCCGAGGCCCGACTGCAAGAACTCACGGCGCGCGCCGTCGAGATCGACCACCAGTCGAAGGCATCGGGCGAACCGGCAATGCTCTACGACACGCTGACAGGGGCAGCGGCGTCGCACGGCGTGCGCATCGACCGGCTCGACCCCAAGCGACGCGCCACCAGCGCGAACCGCCGTCCAGGCTCCAGAACTGAGATCGAGACAGTCGAGTACACGATCATCGCGATCGGCACGTTCGACGCCGTCTCCCGCTTTGTCGCACAACTCGAGCGCGAGATCGGCCTCACGCGCATCACCGCGATCCGTGTCGCGCCAAGACCCGGCGACTCTCCCCAGGAGGTCACCGCCACGATCGAGACCTCGCACTTTCGGCTGGCCCGATCCCTCCTCGAAGCGGACCCCAGGCCGGGCTCGCCCGCCGCCACCAAGCGAGGAACGAAATGAACCTCTCCCCTTCGAAGATGCGACTCGCCTCGGCGGGACTGGCCGCCATCCCAATGATCATGCTCCTCGGCGTTCGGACGGTCGGCGTGCAGTCCCCGCAAACAGCGACCGCCAAGGCCACGAAGCAGAAAGCGACCGACGCCCCGACGACCTATGTTCGCCGCTCGATGACGCCCGAGCAGGTCGCCGCGTCCGGATTCGCAGCCGCGCAG
The DNA here is from genome assembly GCA_035443945.1 of Phycisphaerales bacterium. GTDB lineage: Bacteria > Planctomycetota > Phycisphaerae > Phycisphaerales > UBA1924 > CAADGN01. The sequence goes on from DAOMNQ010000024.1 coordinate 43,487, forward strand.
CCCGCCGATGCGCCTCTCCTGTCTCCGTTCCTCTTCGACGACCCCGACAAGCCGGCCCCCATCGACAACATCGTACTGCCCCCGGTGGCAAGCAAACCAGACACGAACAAGCCCGCCGCTGACAAGCCTCCGGCGGTCGTGCTGACCGCGCTCATGCTCGGCGGCCGCGAGCCTCTCGCGGTCATCAACGGCAAGCCCTACAGGCTCGGAGCCGAGATCACACCGGGCTGGACGCTCACCTCCATCGACCGTCAGGCGGCGTCGGTCACCGTGACCTTCGTCGCCGACCCGGAGCGAACCGTCACCGCTCGTCTCCAGCGGCCATGACTCTCTACCCGCCGAGCAGCGGACCCCCTTTGCCCGACGCCACCCCCGGCTATACTGCCCCGTCCGGCCGCCCCGAGCGGCAACCGGGCGCATAGCTCAGTTGGCTAGAGCGCTTCCGTCACATGGAAGAGGTCACAGGTTCGAGTCCTGTTGCGCCCATCGGTCCACTTTCCACCGCGTCACACCCGACGCCACTCCGCACCAAAACGCCGTGTTTCTCGGTGTTTCCGCGTTCGGCGTGTTCGCCCGTGTCATCGCTTGTGCGCGCCTGTGTTGCCGGATTTGCTGCCGCTTTTGCTGCCGCCTCTCCGACGCCCGCCGCCAGGTCGAAGTGTGCATCG
>DAOMNQ010000025.1:0-42116 GCA_035443945.1 Phycisphaerales bacterium
CAGGGCGAGCGAGCCGGGGGCGGGGACGACGGCGGCGATGTCCCACATCTCGCCGAGGGTCTGCCCGCTGCCGGTGAAGACGGTGGTCAGCGGGCCGCCGGATGGGTTCATCCAGGCCACGCTGGCCGAGCCTTTGTTGACGATGTACAGCCTGTTCGTGGTCGCCTCGTATTCGAGTCCTGCAACCCACGGGTAGCCGCCGAGTATGGTGGAGGGCGTGCCGCCGGCGTAGGGGATTGCGGAGACGGTGCCGGCGACGTAGTTCGACCAGAACACGGTCTGCGTGCCGGGGTCCACCGTCAGCCCGGAAACGACCGTGTTGCCGGAGAGCGTAACCAGGGTCTGCTGCCCGGAGCCGTTGAGGTTCGCGGCGTAGATGTTGACCGACGGCCCGCCCCAACTGTCAACCCAGAAGATCTTGCCGGCGACAGGATCGATCTCGACGTCCTCGGCGTTGAACGAGGCGATCACCTGCGCCGCGCCGGTCCCGTCGTAGTTGCTGCGTTGCACGCCCGCCGCGTCGGTCCAGTAGACGTGCTGGTTGACGCGGTCCACGGCGACGCCGTAGTTGTTGCTCGAGCCGCTCCACGACGCGATCACGGCGTGCGAGCCGCCCGAGAAGTCGGCGACGTGCATCTCGTACGTGTAGTTCCCGTTCTTGTAGGTTCCCAGGTGGTTCTTCCAGAACACCAGCCGCTGCCCGCCATCGGCCGCCACGCCGGAGATCCCCATCGGCGACGGCATGATGTTCGTCAGGCCGAGACCGTCGAGGTCGGTCGTGTAGAGGGCGTCCCGGCTCCCGTTGAAGCCGTTGGAGCAGAAGAACAGGTTCTGGGCGCGTGCAGAGGGCGCCAGCGTCGCGAGCAGGACTGGGCAGGCCGCGGCGAGGGAGCACGCGATCGCTCTTGCACGGCGGGTTTCAATCCCGCGGATTGTGAGTTGGGTTCGTCGAATACGCATGTGAGCCTCCTTCGGCCGGGTCTCTCGTATCGCCGGCTCGTACGGGACTTGGCGCGAAGCGAGCGACCCTGTCACTGGCGGCGTCAGATTGTCGGCGGGAGGGGTTGCGTTCGCGTGCAACGAGCGTCCCGTCGTCTGGGCGACGGGCCGCTCGGAGAGAAGGAGGGGCGGGGTGGAACTGTGGTGACCGGCGAGCGCATCACCTCCGGCGTGGCACGGCGGCGAGGCCTGCGAGAGCGATGAGCGCGAGCGTCCCGGGGGCGGGTACGACGCGCGCAAGCCCTGTGATCCCGGTGTGGTAGACGTCGAGAACGGCGAGTTGGGTGAAGGCGCCCGCGAGCGACTGCGTGCCGAGGACGAAGTCGGCGGTAGCGGGCAGCGCGTAGGATGCGTAGATGGTGCCGCCGACCATCTCGAGGCCGACGTAGTCGTTGTCGGGCGTTGCGCAGACGAACGTGGAGAAGTTGTCGCCGAGTTTGTAGCGCCAGATCGCGTCGGAGAGGAACTCGGCGTAGTAGAACTCGTCCGGCGTTCCGGGGACGTTCACGATGCCTCCCGGGCCGCCGAATACGCCGGTGTCCCAGCGGTTGATCTCGTTGAAGTTCGCGGGGTCCCACTCGACCACGATGGAGCCTTGCGGCAGGACGCCCGCCACGCCGAACATTCGCGCTCCGACGAACACGGGCGAGGCGTTCGGCCCGCCGCGGAGGCCGACCTGCGTCAGCGTGGGCGTGCCGAGCGGGGTGTCCACGCGGTAGACGGCGTTGGAACCGAGGGCGAGAATGTCGCCGCCCGTCGCGCCGCCGTTCATGTTCCCGACCGTCATGCCGACCGGCACGTTCGTCATCCCGTTGATCACGTCGCCGACGTTGGTGAACGTGGTGACTGCTCCGTTCCGGTAGCGGTACAGCGTGGTGCCCTGGCTGACCATCAGCGTCGGTTGTGCCGCGGCCGCGCCGGTGAGCAGTAGAACGCAGGACAGGGCGAGCGTGATTCGGTTGTGTGACATGGTCCACCTCTCGGGCGAGTGCGCCTCGTGAGTCGGCCCGGCTTCCGGGTCGCTGCTGAGACTCTGCGCGGCACGCAACAATCCCGCAGCGTCGCGGCTTTTTTTTGGGGGCGGCCGTCGCTCCCCGCCGCGACGCACGGCGTCCTCCGTGCGCAAGGAAGCCCCGGCCCCGGAGGTCCGCGGCCGAGGCGTGAGGGGGATTGGTGCGCGAGGAGGAGTATCGCGTGGTTTGCGGCGCGTCACGTCAGCGTCGCCGACGCGCCGATGCGAGGCCCGCGAGCATCAGCGGAAGGAGCGTGCCCGGGGTGGGGATGACGCACCGCGTATCGATCACAACTTGGTCCACCCATGAGGGCGATCCGACCGAACCGGGCCTGAGCGAGACGGTTTCCCATTGGGGGCACTCCGAGAGGGAGTAAATGTGGAGTTCGTGGTACACGCCCCCGCCGAGGTCGATGGCGCTGATGCTCTGGAGCGTGGCGGAGCCGGTCGCGGGAAAGACGCTGGAAGCCGGCCCGATGCCGTCGGATGTGATGTACGTGAACTGGAGCCACAGTTCCTTCTGGCGCCCGGCCGCGCCGTGGTTGGGGATGGAGAACGACAGGTCCCAGTCAAAGAGGATGAAGTAGACGCCGTTCAACTGCCCGCTCGGGTCGGTCGCGTCCCAGGTCGCGTTGGGGTTGGGGTTGAACGACGGCGGGCCGTAGGGGTTGTGCACGCCGCTGTCCGGCAGGCCGCCGCCGGGCGCGTTGAACTGCCAGTGCTGGAAGGTGGAGCCGGAGTCGCCTCGCCACGGGGGCGGCGTGAGGTCGTGGGCGAGAGTGTGCCCCGCGATCAGGACGAACGTGCAGCCAAGCGCGTGAACGATGCGTCTTTTCGGTTGCATGGGTGCGTACTCCAAGGAACACGAGTGAGTATGCGGGAGCGAGTGAGCGGACGCGTGGATGCGAGAGACGGCCGCCTACCGACGCCGGCGCGACGCGAGGAGACCGCCCGCCGCGAGGATCGCGACGGTGCCCGGGGTGGGAACGCCCTGCACACGGAAGATCAGGAACTCGTCGTGGTTCGCCCCCGGGTTGAACGGGTTGCCTGCGCCGGTGTTGTGCCAGATCCACTCGACCGAGGGATCGACGCCGGGCCGGTGTCCCCAGGTCGTCACGTTCCCGACGGCACGGTTGTCCCAGTTCGGGAACGTGGCCGGCGTCACCCACACGCTCGGGTTGATCGCCGCGAAGGCGAGCGCTGCATCGACCTCCGCTTGCGTCGGCATCTGGAGTTTGGGCCACGTCGCCGGCCACGTCGGGTCGATCTGCTGCAGGTACGCGCCGACCGGGAAGACCTCCCAGGCCGGCGAACCCGTGTTGAACTGGAGGCTCTGTGTCATGTTGCGGAACTCTCCGAGAAAGCCCTGCGCCCCGCTGAAGTCCGAGGCCGTGGAGACGTAGAAGTAGTCGGTCGGGTTCATCCCCGTCTGGGTGAGCGAGTAGGTCACCTGCCAGTTGTTGCCGGTGAGCACCGCCGAGCCGACCGTCGCCGAGGCCGTCCCGACGTAGGCGTCGAACTGGTTGTCCACGTTCATGTCGATCTGCCACGTGTCCTGCGCCAAGGCAGGGGCCGCGCCGGCCAGTACGAGAAGAACGAGCGTGCGAGTGTTGCGTACCATGATCCGCCTCCTGATTCAGAGTGTCGTGCGTTTCGGCCCGACTCTCGGACCGCTCAGGAGGATTCGGCGCGGCCCGCGGAAACCTGTCACCCCCGCGCGGATTTCTTCAGGCCGCCAGACCCGGCGACGGGCGCGACGGCCGGTTTCCAAAAACGACAACGCCGCGCCCCTCGGGCCGCGGCGTCGTGCGGGAAGTGGAGGCGAAGGGACTCGAACCCTCGACCTCTTCCATGCCATGGAAGCGCTCTACCAAAACTGAGCTACGCCCCCGCACACGGGTTGTCGGCCGGCCTCGGCGGGGCCGGGGCGACATCCTAGGCCCAGACGACCGGGGCACGCCCGGATCGGCGGCGCTCCTCCCGCACCCGGCCCGAGTCGGCCAGTGACGATCGTGCCGCTTGTGCGGGTCGTGCGGCCTGCGACGGCTGTGCGGCCTTTGCGGCCCGGGAAAAGACTGCCGATACCGAGGACTGAATCGGTCCGGCAGACTGCGACGCCTTCGCCGCTCACGGGCCGCACGGATCGCGCAGTCCCCCCGGCCCGACTCTTCCCACCACACCTCAATGTCGATGATGTGTGGCACGGCAGCGATCGGCGGGTGCCCCTGCTCCCTCGGCCGACCGCCGCCGCTTGTGACGGAGGAGCCGCGATGAACCCTTTGCGCTACACCGACATTGGGCACAGCACGGATGCCGGCCGGGTCGAGGCCTGGTGGATCGGCGAGCAGGGTCGGCTTCGCACCCACCCCTGCCGGGCGGGTCAACTTCACCGACGCGGTGACGACCGCCCTTCTCGGGCCGCATCACGCCTGCGTGCCGCCGCGATCGGGCGGGTTGAACTGGACCGCGGCGTCGGCTCCGTCCATATCCCCCCCACTGCGAGCGACGACATTCTGAGCATGACGCTCGACGGGCTTGAAAGGCGGTACCCGGGCGTGCGATGGTTCGTCTTCGGAGAGACAGGCGCGAAGGAACCCGCCAAGGCCGCGGCATGACGCCGACGCTGGGGGAGGAAGGCCTATCCCCAGATGCCTGACTCACCACCGAGGCGGATCGAACCGCCGTCACTCGCCGAGCGCGGCACGCCAGCGTTCGATGTCCACGTGGCGTGTCAGGTCGTACTGCAGCGGCGTGATGGTGATCTTGCGGTCGAACAGCCCGTGGACGTCGGTGCCCGGGTCGGTGGCGTGGAAGTCCAGCCCGTCGCCGGAGGCCCAGTAGTAGACGCCTCCCGAGGGGCTGACGCGGCGCTCGTAGGCATCGACCAGCCCGTGCGTATTCATCGGGCACACCACCACCGGCAGCGGGCGGTCTCGCACGGGGTTCTCGGCCTCGATCGGCGGGATGTTCACGTTCAGGCACTCGTGCCGGCGCAGGGGCGCGGCCGCGAGAATCTGCTCGACGACGCGCCGGGCGTGGATCGCGGCTGTGTCGAAGTCCGGCTCGCCGGCGCGGATCATCAGGCTGACGGCAATCGACGGCACCCCGAGGAACGCCCCCTCGAGCGCGGCCGCGACCGTGCCCGAATAGATGACGTTGACCCCGCAGTTCGCGCCGGAGTTGAGGCCGCTGATGACGAGGTCGGGGCGCGAGGGCCGCCCGTCGTCGTCCGTCCCGTACCGCTCCGGCCAGATGCTGCTGATCGCCAGTTTCACGCAGTCCGCGGGGCGGGCGTCCACGGCGATGCCGCGCATCCCCTCCGCGGCCTCGACCTCGCGGACCATGATCGGCTCGTGGAATGTGACGCCGTGGCTCGTCGCGGACTGGACCGTGAGCGGCGCGACGGGGAAGACCTCCGCCGGCACGCCGTCAGGCCCCCGGACCGGACCGCCGAGCGTGCCGCGGGCATCGGTCAGGGCCTGGAAGAGCGCGACGATGCCCGGCGCCCGGATGCCGTCGTCGTTGGTGAGCAGGATGCGCATGGGGAGAGACGGTAGGGAGCGCGGCACGCCCAGCGACGAAGCCAGGTCGGATAGAGGCCGCGCGGGCGTCCGCGCTCGGCGGGGTACACTCCAAGGCGGAGTCCCATATGAGCCGCAACCCCTACGAGTTCTTCCGCGGGCGTGATCTGACGCTCAACGACCATCTCGCGATCGATCGCACGGTCCTCTCCAACGAGCGAACGCCGCTCGCCTACGGGCGCACGGCGATCGGCGCCATGCGAACGGCGACCGCGGCGTAGTTGATGACGTTTGACAGCAGGCGAGCACGCAGCATGGCGCACGCGCCGGCTGCGAGGCGGATACCGCGCGGCCGCCGACGGGTGCGTCCGCCTACGCGGGCGACGCCGAGAATGATCTGGTCCTGCACCATGGCACGGCGTTCTCCCCGCGAGCGATGCCCACGAGTCTACCGCCCGTCGGCTATCCTCACGCGGACGCCGCACCATGCCACGGAGCCTGCCATGAAGCGCCTCGACTCGATCCTCGACGCCATCGGGCACACGCCGCTCGTACGCCTGCGGCGGGTCGTTCCGCCCGGCGCGGCCGAGGTGCTGGTCAAGTGCGAGTATCTCAACCCCGCCGGCTCCATCAAGGACCGCATGGCCCTGCACATCGTCGAGGAGGCCGAGCGGACGGGGCAACTGCGCCCGGGCGGCACCATCGTCGAGAACACGAGCGGGAACACGGGCCTCGGGCTGGCGATGGCGGCCGCGGTCAAGGGGTACAAGTGCATCTTCACCATGCCGGACAAGATGAGCCTCGAAAAGGTGAACATGCTCAAGGCGTTCGGCGCGGAGGTCGTCATCACGCCCACCGACGTTCCGGGCGACTCGCCGGAGCACTACGTGAACGTGGCCAAGCGCCTGGCACGCGAGACGCCGGGCGGGTTCTACGTCAACCAGTACCACTCGCCCGCGAACATCGACGCCCACTACCGGCGCACCGGACCCGAAATCTGGGACGAGACCGGCGGCGAGTTCGACGCGTTCGTGGCGGGCGTGGGGACGGGGGGCACGATCTCGGGGATCGGGCGGTTCATCAAGGAAAAGAACCGCGAGACGGGGCGGAGCGTGCGCGTGGTCGGCGTGGACCCGCTGGGGTCGGTGCACTACAGCCTGTTCTACACGGGGACGCCGGGCGAGGCGCACGTGTACAAGGTCGAAGGGCTGGGTGACGATATCGTCTGCGAGGCCTTCGACATGAAGGCCGTCGATGAGATGCGGCAGGTGGACGACCGCCAGTGCTTCGTCATGGCGCGCCGGCTGGTGCGCGAGGAGGGCCTCTTCTGCGGCGGCTCATCAGGCGGCAACGTCCACGTCGCGGTCGAGTTGGCGAAGGAACTCGGGCCGGGCAAACGCGTGGTCACCGTGCTGCCGGACTCGGGCACGCGCTACATCACGAAGTTCCTCTCGGACGCTTGGATGAAGGACCACGGGTTCCTGGAGCCGGCGCGGCAGATGGGCGTGGTGGAGGACGTGCTGCGCCGGCCGCACGGCGAGGTGGTGACGGCGGACGAGGGTGCGACGGTGTCGCACGTGGCCGACCTGATGCGGGCGCGGGGGATCTCGCAGGTGCCGCTGACGAACGGGGAGGGCCGTCCGAAGGGGATCGTGCACGAGATCGACCTGCTGCGGGGCCTGCAGACGGGGCGCGTGGGGCCGGACTCGCCGGTGCGGGAGGTGGCGAACCCGCTGGACGGCGTGGTGTATCCCAAGGCGCGGGTGGAGGAGTTGTTCCCGATCTTCGAGAAGGACCGGGTGGCGGTGGTGGTGGACCACGGGCGTATCGTGGGGATCGTGTCGCAGATCGACGTGATCGATTACCTGAGCCGACGGGCGCAGGGGTGAAGGAAACAGGATTCACCACAGAGGCACAGAGGGCACAGAGGGGAACCGGAATCAGCCACAGATGGACACGGATGGACACAGATTCGGGAGAGAGTCCGCTCGCAGGTCTGAATCATCTGTGTCCATCTGTGTGCATCTGTGGCAACGACTCTTCTCTGTGCCCTCTGTGTCTCTGTGGTGAATCCCATCGAGAGGCCGCGAGAGCATGAGCAACGAGCAACGGTTCGGGACGCGCGCGATCCACGCCGGCCAGCGGCCGGACCCGACGACGGGCGCGATCATGACGCCGATCTACCAGACGGCAACCTACGTGCAGGAAAGCCCGGGCGTCATCAAGGACGACTACGACTACTCCCGGTCCAGCAACCCGACCCGCAAGGCCCTCGAAGCCAACCTCGCCTCGCTCGAAGGCGGGCGGCACGGGCTGTGCTTCGCCAGCGGGTGCGCGGCGATGGAGTGCGTCCTCCACCTCTTCGAGCCGGGCGACCACGTGCTGCTCTGCGACGACGTCTACGGCGGGACGAACCGGCTGTTCAACCGCGTCTTCACGCGGCACGGGCTGAAGGTCTCGCTCGTGGACATGACGGACGAGTCCGCAACGCGCGACGCCATGACCGATCGGACGCGGCTCGTGTGGCTGGAGACGCCGACGAACCCGATGCTGAAGGTGATCGACCTGCAGCGCACGGCCGCGATCGCGCACGAGCGCGGCGCGCTGCTCGCCGTCGATAACACCTTCGCCTCGCCCTTCCTCCAGAACCCGCTCGCGCTGGGGGCGGACATCGTGTGCCACTCCTCGACGAAGTACCTCGGCGGGCACTCGGACGTGGTGGGCGGCGCGCTGGTCGTGAACGACCCGGACCTGCACGAGCGGCTGAAGTTCGTGCAGAACGCCGTGGGGGCGGTGCCGTCGCCCTTCGACTGCTTCCTGCTGCTGCGCTCGACCAAGACACTGCACGTGCGGATGGAGCGGCACTGCATGAACGCCTGCCGCATGGCGGCGTGGCTGGAGCAGCACCCGAAGGTCAAGCGCGTGATCTACCCCGGCCTCTCGTCGCACCCGCAGCACGACCTGGCGACACGGCAGATGCGCGGCTTCGGCGGCATGATCACGGCGGAACTCAAGGGCGGGATCGACGACGCGCGGCGGTTCCTCGAACGCCTGACGATCTTCAGCCTCGCCGAGTCGCTCGGCGGCGTCGAGTCGCTGGTCGAGCACCCCGGCATCATGACGCACGCGAGCGTGCCGTCGGAGCAGCGGGCGCGGCTGGGCATCTCCGACGGGCTGGTGCGCTTCAGCGTGGGGATCGAGGACGGCGACGACCTGCTCGCCGACGTCGAGCACGCGCTGGGGTGATGCTCGCGTCCGGCGTCAGGCCGACTTGCGTCGCTCTTCGGCGCGGTTCAGCGCGGGGAACGCCGCGGCGGGCATCGGCCTGTCGAGGAACGGGCAGAGTTGCTGCCAGCCCTGGCCGGCGCAGATGTCGAGGATGAGCAGGTCGTGGGGTCGCTCGGCGAAGTGCACGCGCACGGCGGCGTTGTGTCGGCGGTAGGCATCGACGAAGAGGTCGGCATTCCAGGCGCGCGTGCCGTAGAGGCGCTGGCGGACTTCGCCGCGCGGCTCGCCGGGGTGCATCGACTCGGGCGGGCGGCGCGACATGTGCTCGCCCACGGAGCGCAGCCACGCGCCGAGCGAGCGAACGGTGAGGATGAACTTCGAACCTGGGTAGGCGGCGTCGAGTTCGCGGAAGAACGCGGCGACGGAGATGTCGGTGGCGGCGTCGTGCCCGCGGAGGGCGTCGGCGTAGCGCCCGGCGAGCATGAGGGCGCAGTCGGGGTAGTGGAGCGAGCGATAGCCGAGGGTGCACAGGGCCTCGTTGAGGCTGTTGGTGCCCGTCTTGCCCAGACCGATGCCGAAGACCATGCCGCTCATGCGCACCCCCTGTGCCGTGTCCGTCCCTCGGCCCCATCGGCCGGTTCGGGGGGGCGGATTCACATTCGGGGCGCGTTTGGCGAGCGCAGAGCGGCGGATAGGCTGTGGGCGTGCCGCGGTACAGGCTGACAGTCGCGTATGAGGGGACGGCGTTCCACGGGTGGCAGAAGCAGGAGCCTCCCGACCCGGCGGTGAACCCGGGTGCCGCGCCGGTGCCGGCGGGGTCGGAGGTGCGCGAGGGCCGGGCGGTCCTACGGACGGTGCAGGAGATCGTCGAGCGGGCGGTGCGGGAGGTGGTGCGCGAGCCGGTGCGGCTGGTCGGGGCGTCGCGGACGGACGCGGGGGTTCATGCGCGCGGGCAGGTGGCGGCGTTCACGTGCTCGGGCGACGAGGGGGGGGGCGGAGACGCCGGGATCGACGATGGCGCGGCCGGGTCGCGGGCGCACTCGGGCTGGCCCGCGGCGCGCGGGCTGGACCGGCTGCGCCTCGCGGTGAACGCGCGCCTGCCGGAGGACGTGCTGGTGACGGGCGTCGAGGTCGTGCCGGAGTCGTTCGACCCGATCGCGGATGCGCGGGCGAAGGCGTACTCCTACACGATCCTGTGCTCGGAGGATCGGCCGCTGTGGGAGCGGCGGCGGGTCTTCCACTCGTGGCGCGCCCTGGACGCCGAGGCGATGGACCGGGCGGCGCGCCTGCTGACGGGGGAGCACGACTTCGCCGCGTTCGCGGCCGCGGGGCACGGGCGGCAGACGACGGTGCGGACGGTCTTCGACTGCCGCGTGCGCGTGGTGGACGGGCCGCCGGACGAGCCGACGCGCGGCACGCTGATCCGCATCGACGTGTCGGGCAGCGGCTTCCTCTACAACATGGTGCGGATCATCGCGGGCACGCTGCACAAGGTGGGGCGCGGGAAGACGGACGCGGCGTCGATGCGGGAGATTCTGGCGTCGCGCGACCGCCGCCGCGCCGGGCCGACGCTGCCGCCGGAGGGACTGTGCCTGGAGTGGGTGAGGTACGAGGGCGAATGAGGAAGCGGAACGCAGAGGCCGCGGAGAAGTCGCAGAGAACGCAGAGTGTGATACTTCAGATCGTCAATCCCGACTCGGCGTGCTCTGCGAATCCTTTGCGATCTCTGCGTTCTGTCTCTGGGGCCGTCAGTCCTCGTCGAGCGTGCGCTTGCGGCGCAGGACGTGGTGGTAGAGTTGCGCGAAGCGGTGGGCCTCGTCGCGGACGGCCTGGCAGAGCCGCAGGCCGGGGTTGTCGCGGCCGAGACGGATCGGCTCGGCGCGGGCCTGCACGTAGAGCAGTTCTTCCTTCTTGGCGAGGCTGACGACCATCGGCGGGCGCACGTCGAGGGTCTCGAAGGCTTCGAGGGCGGCGTGCAACTGGCCGAGGCCGCCGTCGATGAGGATGACGTCGGGGTACAGTTCGTGGCCGTGGCCGGCTTCGCGGTAGCGGCGGCTGACGACCTCGCGGATGCTGGCGTAGTCGTCGTTGCCGCCCTCGACGGAGCGGACGCGGTAGCGGCGGTACTCGTTGCGGAAGGGGCGGCCGTCGACGAAGCAGACCTTCGAGCCGACCGTCTCGCCGCCCTGCAGGTGCGCGATGTCGATGCCCTCGATGCAGCGGACCGGCTGGTCAAGGCCCAGCGTGCGCTGGAGGCTGCGGGTGGCCTTGCGCGGGTCGAGGTAGCCGATCTCCGTCTCCGGCTGCCAGCCCGCCTTGCGCATCGAACGCTCCTCGAGCCGGCGCAGGGCGTCGATCTGGTCGCGCAGCACGGCGGCCTTCTCGAAGTCGAGCGAGGCGGCCGAGGCCTGCATCTCGGCCGTCAGTTCGCGGAGCATCACGCTGCGCTTCGACTCGATGAAGCGGACGAAGCGGTCCACGTCGGCCCGGTAGGCATCGCGCGAGATGCGGTCCGCGCACGGGGCGGAGCACTGCCCGATGGCGTAGAGCAGGCACGGGCGGAAGTGGCGGTTGCGCGGGTCGCCGTCCACGATGTCGAGGCTGCACGTGCGGAATCGGAAGATGCGCTGGAGCATCTGCACGGCCTCGCGCAGCGAGCCGGGGCTGACGAAGGGGCCGAGCACCCGCGCCCCGCGGACGAGCGGGTCCTCCGTGCCGTCGTCGCGCACGCCGGAGGGGTTGCGCGTGACGTAGACGCGCGGGAAGTCCTCGCGCTGCGTGACGACAAGGTAGGGGAAGGACTTGCCGTCGGTGAGCATCGCGTTGTACCGCGGCCGGATGTCCTTGATGAGCCGGTTCTCGGCGAGCAGAGCCTCCCACTCCGTCTCGCACTCGAGCACGTCGAAGTCGTGCACGTCGTCGAGCATCCGCTGCTTCTTCGGCCCGAGGTCTGCGGAGGGGAGGAAGTACGACGAGACCCGCGCCGGCAGCCGCGCCGCCTTGCCGACGTAGAGCACGACGCCGCGGGCGTCCTTCATCAAGTACACGCCCGGCACCGCAGGCAGCCCCCGAGCCTTCGCAAGCAGCCTCGCAAGACGCTCGTCGCGAGGTTCGGCGCCGCGGTCGGGGGGCGTGGGTGCGGGGGGGTCGGGCACGGGGGATGGTATGGATAGGGCACTCCACTCTCCGAGCCTCAGTCCTCAGCGGCCATCATCAATCTGGGCCTTTTCTTCGCCCGGAGGGCGCACGCCCGTTGCCAGGGGCGCAGCGAGGCTCTGCGAGCAAGCCCCTGGAACGGATGTTCCGAACCTGCTCCCCGCCCGGAGGGCGGTGCCAACGCAGGCTGAACGGCGCAGGAGAGCCTCGCCCGACCGGCGTGTGCCGCAGTGTCGGGCACGGGGAATGGTATCGGGGCGCTCCGCACCACCCCAGGCCGGAACGCCCCGCACCTTCAGCCCTTGATCCCTCGATGCCTTGATCCCTTGATCCCTTCCCCCTCAGTCACAGCCGGCGGTGTAGGCGTTGAGGAAGGCGATGAAGTCGAGGGAGTTGATCTCGCCGTCGTGGTTGAAGTCGGCGGGGCACGGCGACCGGACGAGAACATGCGCCAGAGCCTCCCTCACCCCAGCAGAGTTGGTGAGATTCGTCTTTCCCGTGCCATCGGGTTTCATGGCGAACAAGTCCGTTGCACCGTCCGGCGTGCTGCCCACGTAAACGATGAAGCGGCCATCAGGCGACCACGTCGCCCCACCTTCAGACTGATTGGGCGTGTTCGTCAGGTTCGCGAGGATCGTCCCGGCGAGATCGAGGACGAGAATGTCTTCGTAGCCGTCCGGCGTTCTAAGCGTTGCCAACAGAGTCAGTCCATCCGGCGACCAGTCGGCAATGATGAAGTGGTGGCCACTGGCGGCGTTTGTGATCTGCTTCTCCGCGCCAGCTACGAGATCGTAGATAAACAGGTCGGTTCTGTCGCCGCCGCTCGCCCAGTTGCTGTAGGCCAGCTTTGTTCCCTTTGGTGACCAGCGGACGTGGGCGCTGTACCCGGTGAGCTGCTGGAACTCTTCGCCGAACGATCCGACCGTGTACATGCCGCCATACACCTCCTGGAACGCGACGTTGAGTCCGTCTGGCGAAACATCGGGGAGAACGTAGTTGCCGCTCGGACTGATCTTCGTAGGCGGAGCGCCCGAGTTCAGGTCGAAGACGTAGATGCCGTCGCTGAACCCGCCGACACCGCCGTTGAACGCGAACCGTTCGCCGTCCGGGAACCATCGCGGATTGTCGGGATGGAACAGCCCCCCGTGTCGATTTTGACCGGCGCCCCCCCCGGGGGAGTTCCATGAGGTAGATGTCGGTGCTGCCGCCGTCACCCACAACAGAGTACAGCAGCGAGCCTTTGTACTGACCGGACGCCACATTGACGCAGCTGAGGGCTGCCGCCACAAGAGCAAAGCACACGATATGCGAGCTGCGACACATCACAGAAGCCTCCTGTTTGGCCGCCGGTCACACCCTGCGGCGTTTGTCCGCTACTGCTCCGCATGGTGTGGGGGGAAATAGGATGTCGCGCCGGAAGCGGTTCAGCCGCCGTGCGCGGCGCTCGACTGGCGCCGCGGCGGCGCTCATACTGGGGTCGTGATTCCGGCGTCAGTCATCCCGCAGCGCCTCCAGCGGCGAGTCGGCGAGGTAGGGGGTCGGGGGGTTGGCCTGGGCGGCCCAGGTGCGCCAGTTGTCGGTGCTCCAGCTGTACACGACCTTCCCGCGGTCGTCGAGTTCGAGTTTGTACTCATGCAGTGGCTTGGGGGAGACGGTGAGCAGCACCGCGCCGAGAGCGTGGCGATCCGCCGGTTCGAGCCGGACCTCCCAGTCCAGGCCGTTGTTCGGCTCGGCGATCTCGGGCGGGAGCAGGTAGCGGTACCAGAGCGGCTCGTCGCCCGGTTCGGCCAGTTCCGGGTTGACCCAGCCGTGGCGCGCGCCGGCGGTGGGGCGCAGGGCGAAGACGACGCGCGGCCAGCGGATCGTCGTGCCCTTGAGGCCGATCTCATCCCAGGGCCTGACGTTGTCGCATCCGTAGGCGACGATCTGGCGAGCGGCCTGCAACCAGACGACATTCCCCGCGCTCCCCCAGTGCCACGACTCGAAGAGCACATCGCCATCCATGCTGTAGACTCGGATCGTGGACGGGTCGGCGCGGTGGTGAGTGGCGGGGACGATGATCTCATCACCTGGGTGCGCGTCGCCGGGAAAGACGTCGGCTATGACGACCCCAATGTTCGTGACGCCGTAGCGTTCCGACGTGGTCAGGAAATCGTTTGATGTCGTCGGCGGCAGTTTCGTGCGGGGCGCGCGCGGGCCGTCATGGTGCGTCCGCCACAGCAGTGTCGAAGGCCGCCGTGCGTCCCAGACGCACAACTGTGATTCGAGGTCCTCGTGCAGCCCCACGGGCTTCTCGATGACGGTAAAGATACGAAGGCGCGGGCTGAAGGCTTGCCCCGCGTCGACTAGTTTCGCGTAGCGGATGCCGCCGTCGATTCCTGATTCCCACGTGTGCAGCGGCTTGCCAAGCCGGGTCACGATGCTCACAGTCCTGCGGGCTTCGTCGATGTAGATGTCGTACGGCCTCTGGTTCAACCACCACAGGCTCCCCCACGTCGCGCCCCATATGCCCCCCGCGAGCAACACACACGCCGCAGCGGTCGCCGCGATCGGGTGCCTTTGGACGCGGCGCACGACGCGCACCCACGGGCCGGCCGGCGTGGCATCGACCGGCTGGCCGGCGAGCCAGCGGCGCAGGTCCGCTGCCAGTTCGCCCGCGCCGGAGTAGCGTCGATCCGGCTCGGGGGCGCAGGCCTTCTCGAGCACAGCCGCGAGGGCTTTGGGGAGGTTCGGATCGAGGTCGCGCGGCGCGCGCGGGCGGTCCTGCGCGACACGGCGGATCGCCTCGTGGAGCGAATCGCCCAAGTCATGCGGCGTGTGCCCGGTGAAGAGCAGGTAGCCGATCGCGCCGAGGGCGTAGACGTCGGTCCGCGTGGACAGGCGGGCGCGTTCGCCGCGGGCCTGCTCGGGGGCCATGAATGCGGGCGTGCCGACGGGCTGTCCCTCGCTGGTGAGGGTCTGTGCGGCGTCCTCGGTGAGGAGGGAGGCGAGGCCGAGGTCGAGGATGGCGACGCTGCCGCCGGGCGTGATGAGGATGTTGCCCGGTTTGAGGTCCCGGTGGATGACGCCGTGCTCGTGGAGTGTGGCTGCGGCGTCGCAGATGCGGGCGAGCAGGGCGACGCGGGCGCGTCGGTCGAGCCGTTCGGCGTCGGCGTGTTCGTCGGGCCGGCGGCCGTCGACGAACTCGGTGGCGAAGAAGAGCCGGCCGTCGTGGGTGCCGTAGTCGAGGAGGCGCGGGACGACGGGGAGGCGGAGCGATTCGAGGAGGCCGAGTTCGCGCCAGGCGCGCTGGGCGTCCGGCCCGCTGCCGAGCGGCATGGAGAGTATCTTCAGGGCGAGGTGGATTTCGGAGCCTGCGCGGAGGGCGCGGTAGACGGTGCCGCCGCCGCCGCGGCCTACGCGTTCGACGATCGAATAGCCGGGGGGCGCGGCCAAGCCCCCCCCGGCCGCCACCCCCGCGGCCGCGTCGGCGGATGCCTCGTCCCGTAGGCCGGGGTGGGCGTCCCGGTCCGGCGGGTCGCGCAGCGCGTGGAGCAGGCGCGACGCCGAGGTGGGCGTCAGGTCGGGGACGGAGGAGTCGCTCGGCCCGCCCATAGGCCCTCACGGGCGCACGGAAGCATCAACTCGCGCACCTTTACCCTTGAATATACGTATGGGATCGGCGAAGATAGGGTGTGCCGACGGATTGAAGTCGGATCACATCTCGGGGGGCACTCCTCATGGCCCACGAGGTCGAGGCCGGATTCGAGACGACGCGGTGGTCGCTTGTTGTTCGGCTCCGCTGCGGGGAGGACGAGAGGCGCGCCGCGCTGGAGGAACTCGCGCGAGTGTACCGGCCCGCGGTGTACGGCTATCTTCGTCGGCGCGGGCTGCCCCCGGATGAGGCTGACGAGGCGACGCAGGACTTCTTTGTGTCGGTCGTGTTCTCGCGCGGGCTTGTGGAGCGGGCGGACCAGGACAAGGGCAGGCTGCGCACGCTCATTCTCACGGCGCTGCAACGTCACGAGACGGATCGGCACCGTCGGCGAATGGCGCGTGGCGGGCCGCACCGGAGCCTCGACGCATCCCGGCACGAAGAGGCGATGCTCGCGTCCGAACTGCCGGATGATCCCGTTCAGGCGTTCGAGCGGCGCTGGGCGACGGCGCAGGTGGAAGAGGCGATGCGCCGGTGCGAGGCTCACTTCCGGGCGATCGACAAGCCGGGGCACTGGGCGCTGTTCGAGTCGCGGTACGTCCGGCCCGCGATCTCGCCGTGCCGCGCACCGCCGACGGCGGAAGTGTCGGATCGATTCGGCTTTCGCTCGCCGGCCGACGCGAATGCCGCCGTGCAGACCGTAAAGAAGCGGTATCTGGCGATCTTGCGCGAGGTCGTCGCGGAGACGACGTGCGACGAAGCGCAGGCGGACAACGAGTACGAATCGCTGCTCTCAATGCTCGCGTGCTGATCCGACAGCACCACCCCGACTGTCAGCAGCGGACTGCTCGCGGATTCTCGACGCCAGTCCGGCCAAGATCGCGCGAGATGCGGGACGAGCAGGGCGGTCGGTCTTACGCCGCCGGTTCCCCTTTCGGGCGTCCCACGGGTTTCGGGGCGGACTTCGGCTTCCCGGGCTTGGCGATGGCGGCGATGGCGAGGCCGGCGAGGGTCCAGCCCACGACCAGGTCGGCGAAGGCGGTGATCGAGTAGCGCATCGGCAGATAGAACCAGTTCCACTGGACCGCGTGCGACGCGAGCGCGCCGAAGAGCGCGATGCCGAGCACGAGCGAGACGCGCTTGGCGTACGGCACGCCGCGCTGGGCCGCGCCGGCGGAGATGGCGGCGAGCAGCAGCGACGCGAGCAGCGCGATGAGGAAGCCGCGGACCATGATGATCGGGTCCATCGGGTCCGTCCCCTCCTGGTTGTAGAAGAGGAGGGCGACCGGTCCCATCTCGTGCTTGCCCTTCCAGATGGTTTCAGCCATCGCCTTTTCTTCGCCGGTCATGCCCTCGCGGTGGTCGGGCATCGGGAGGGCGTACGCGCCGCTCGCCCCGACGTGCTGGCGGAGCGACTCGGTGAGCGCTCCCTCATCGGCGACGCGCGTGATCGCCTGATCGGAGAAGGGGAGGACGGTCCAGAACACGAAGCCCCACATGAACGCGACCACCGCGCCGACGAACGCACCACCGACGACTCGAACGGCCATGGATGTCTCCGAGAGTGCCGGTCCGCGGCCGCGACCGACGCGGGGAGGGCCGGTGAGCGGACAGTATCGCACGGACAGCGTCGGAACGCCAGCGGGAAGCGGGTTGGGAGCGGGGGGCGTGGCTAGTCGGCGTCGGGGAGTCGGAAGACGGCCCGGAGCGGGCCGGCCTTGTCGAGGGTCTCGCGCCACTCGGCCTCGGGGTCTGAGTCGGCGACGATTCCCGCGCCGACGGCGTACTCGAAGGCGGCATCGGTGAAGAGGCCGGTGGCGTCCGCGCGCCCCGTGACGACAGCGGTGCGGATGGCGACGCTCAGGACGGCGCGGCCGGCGTCGTCGATGACGGCCGTCGCCCCGCAGTACGGCCCGCGCCGGAAGCCTTCGAGCGAGTCGATGATGCGCATAGCACGCACCTTCGGTGCGCCGGTGACCGAGCCGGGCGGGAAGGTCGCGGCCAGCAGCCCGCCCAGCGTGACCCCCCCCCTGAGCGTGCCGGAGACCGTGGCGGTGGCCTGCAGCACGCCGGCCGCGCCGGTCGCGTGGCGCTCGATGCGCCGCGGCACGTCAACGCGGATCGAGCCGAAATCGCAGACGCGGCCGAGGTCGTTGCGCATCAGGTCCACGATCATGGCGAGTTCGGCGCGATCCTTGGGGGCGTGCATCAGTTCGTCGGGGTCGGCGTGGGCGGGGCGGGTGCCCTTCATCGGGCGCGTGACGACGCGCCGCGTCGCGGGGTCGAACGAGAGGAAGAGTTCGGGGCTGAGCGAGAGGACGGCCCACCGCGTCGGACCCGGCGCGGACTCGACATACGCGCCGTGCTCCGGCCGCGCGGCCGCGGCGAGGGCGGCGTACAGATCGCGCGTCGAGCCGGTGAACCGTCCGCGCAGCACGTGGGCGAGGTTCACCTGGTAGGCGTCGCCGGCGCGGATGTGCTCGAGGGCGCGCTCGACGGCGGCGACGTAGGTGGCGCGTCCGGTTGAGGAGCGGAGCGCGGCGAGAGGACCGCTCCCTGACGGTCGCGGCTCGTTGATGGCGCACAAGCCGCTCCCTGACGGTCGCGGCTCGTCGGTGGGTCGCACGTCGGTGAATCGGTGGAGTTCGATGAGGGGCGGTGCGTCCGCGCGGGGGAGGCACACCCCCCCCCGTCCGCGGCCGGCTCGATCCACCGGCCGAGGTCGTAGGAGAGCCAGCCGATCCAGCCGGAGGAGAAGGCCTGGGCGGGGTCGGGGTTCGCGTGCGCCGCGAGGAGGCGGTCGAGGTCGGCGAGCGGGTCGTGGGTGAGCGGAACGGGAGGAGTCGCGGATTCGCCGGTGGAAGCGTCGAGCCAGCGCGAGCGCGGGCGGGCGGCGCCGTCGAGCGTGACGCGGAACGTGGACTCGGCGGCGGCGCGCAGCGGGCTGCGCCCCGGAAGATTGTGCGCGAACGCGAGCGGGCGGGCGGCTTGCGTGATCTTCGGCCTTGTCGGCGCGGTCTTGAGCGGCACGGTCGATGATAGAGCGGGGTTGATGGGGTTGTGCGAGAGAAGCGAGCGCGTCAAGGGGAGGAAGACGGGACCTGCAAGGCCCCGCCCCGCGAGGGTGCAGCGTGAAATCTCGATGTTCCCCGGAGGTTTTGCGGAGATTGGCCTTTGGCGGTCGGCGCGAACTACACTGTTCGCCCCATCCGGCTTGGCGCGAGGGATGGTGAACTCGCCGGGAAGCGGCACAGGCGGGACGCCCGTGCCACCGGCTGGAGAAGAGTTGCCGACACCGCACCGCGGCGCGACCGCCGCTGAGGATGATTCCGACCATGGCGAAGAAGAAGTCGAAGGCCAAGCCCACCCGCGCCGTCGCGGGCGGGAAGTCAGCGTCCGCACCCCGTTCGACGCCGACGGCGAAGAAGCACGTCGCCGACAAGGGCCGCGCCCCGGCCCGAGCGGCCGCGCGCAAGCCGCTGCGTCGCGGCGCGAAACCGGGCAAGATGGTGTACTTCTTCGGCGGGCGCCGCACCGAGGGGAACGCCTCCATGAGGGGGCTGCTGGGCGGCAAGGGCGCGAACCTCGCGGACATGACGTCGATCGGGCTGCCGGTGCCGCCCGGATTCACGATCACCACCGAGACCTGCGCGAAGTACTACGAGCACGGCAAGCGCCTCCCCCACGGCCTGATGAACGAGGTCCACCAGCACGTCGCCCTGCTGGAGCGTGAGACGGGCAAGAAGTTCGGGGACGACGCGAACCCGCTGCTGGTCTCGGTTCGGTCCGGGGCGGCCGTCTCCATGCCCGGCATGATGGACACGATCCTGAACCTGGGCCTGAACGACCAGGCGGTTGAGGGGCTGGCCCGCTCGACCGGCAACCGCCGCTTCGCCTACGACGCCTACCGCCGGCTCATCAACATGTTCGGCGACGTGGTGATGGGCGTGGGGCACGAGCACTTCGAGCACGCCTTCGACGACGTGAAGCGCCGCCACCAGGCGCGCGAGGACAACGACGTTCCCGAGGCCGGCATCGTCGAACTCTGCGTGCTCTACAAGGAGATCGTGCGCCGGCACACCGGGCACGACTTCCCGCAGAACCCGTTCAAGCAACTCGAACTGGCGGTCGAGGCCGTCTTCCGCAGTTGGAACGCGGACCGCGCCATCTCCTACCGGCGCCTCTCCGGCATCGCGGGCCTCAAGGGCACCGCCGTCAACGTGCAGGCAATGGTCTTCGGCAACATGGGCGACGACTCGGGCACGGGTGTCGCCTTCACGCGCGACCCGAGCACCGGGCGCAACGTCTTCTACGGCGAGTTCCTCGTGAATGCGCAGGGCGAGGACGTGGTCGCGGGCATCCGCACGCCGCAGCCGGTGGCGCAGATGCCGAAGTGGAACAAGAAGGTCCACGAGCAACTGCTGAAGATCAAGACGCGGCTGGAGAAGCACTACCGCGAGATGCAGGACATCGAGTTCACGATCGAGCGCGGCACGCTCTACATGCTCCAGACCCGCACGGGCAAGCGCACCGGCGCGGCCGCCGTCAAGATCGCCTGCGACATGGTGAAGGAGGGACTCATCACGGAGAAGGAGGCCCTCCTCCGCATCCCCGCCGGCGACCTGACGCAGTTGCTCCTGCCCAGTTTCGACCCGAAGGCGAAGACGATCGCGAAAGTGATCGCGCGTGGGCTGCCGGCGTCGCCCGGTGCGGCCGTGGGTCGCCCCGCCTTTGCCGCCGACGAGGCCGTCCAGCGCGCCCGCGCGGGCGAGAGCGTCATCCTCGTGCGCAAGGAGACCAGCCCCGAGGACGTGGACGGGATGCACTCCGCCGCGGGCATCCTGACAAGCACGGGCGGCATGACGAGCCACGCCGCCGTGGTCGCGCGCGGGTGGGGCAAGTGCTGCGTCGCCGGCGCGGGGATGATCCAGATCGACGCCGGCTCGGGCACCTTCACCGTGGGCGGGCAGGTCTACGGGCGGCAGGACCTCATCTCGCTGGACGGCTCGACGGGCGAAGTGGTGGCGGGGGCGATCTCGACCGTCGAGCCGACGCTCTCCGGCGATTTCGCCAAGGTGATGCGCTGGGCCGACAAGCACCGCACCATGGGCGTGCGCGCCAACGCAGACACGCCCGCCGACGCGGACCGCGCACGCTCGTTCGGGGCGGAGGGCATCGGGCTGTGCCGCACCGAGCACATGTTCTTCGAAGGGCACCGCATCGCGGCGATGCGCGAGATGATCCTCGCCGAGACGGTCGAGGAGCGCGAGGCCGCTCTCGAAAAACTCCTCCCCTACCAGCGCGACGACTTCATCGGCATCTTCAACGCGATGAAGGGCCTGCCCGTGACCGTGCGCCTCCTCGACCCGCCGCTGCACGAGTTCCTGCCCAACGACGACAAGTCGCAGGAGGAGATGGCGGCCACGATGGGCGTTCCGGTCTCCAAGGTGCGCGCCAGGGTCAGCCAGTTGCACGAGATGAACCCGATGCTCGGGCACCGCGGCTGCCGGCTCGCCGTCACCTTCCCCGAGGTGCTGCGGATGCAGGTCCGCGCCATCGTCGAGGCCGCCATCGCCTGCGCCCGCGAAAAAGTCCGAGCCATCCCCGAGATCATGGTGCCGCTGGTGGGCACGCGCCGGGAACTGGAACTGCTGCGCGGCGAGATCGAGGAAACCATCGAACGCACCCGCGCCGCAGAGGGCTTCACCGGCCGCCTCGAAATCCGCATCGGCACCATGATCGAGATCCCGCGGGCGTGCATCGTCGCCGGGGACGTGGCCGAGGTCGCGGACTTCTTCTCCTTCGGCACCAACGACCTGACGCAACTGACCTTCGGCTACTCGCGCGACGACTCCAACTCGTTCCTCCCCGACTACCTCCACCGCGACATCCTCGCGAACGACCCCTTCCAGTCCCTCGACCAGACGGGCGTCGGCGAACTCGTCCGCATGGGCGCCGACCGCGGACGCGAGCGACGCCCGGACCTGAAGGTCGGCGTCTGCGGCGAGCACGGCGGCGACCCGTCCAGCGTCCACTTCTTCCACCGCATCGGCCTGGACTACGTCTCCTGCTCGCCCTTCCGCGTGCCCATCGCACGCCTGGCGGCGGCGCAGGCGGCGATCCGCGGCGCGAACTGATCCTCTCGCGTTCGAGCGGACACTCAGTCCGGCCTGTCGTCGTCACCCGCCGGGCGCGGCAGGATGCGCAGCGGAGACCCCTCGACCGGACGGGCCGTCGGCGCCGGAGCCTGCCCCGGCCGCGCCGCGCCGGGCTGCGGCGGACGCTCGCCCGCGAGCGCGGCGTCGATCGCCCTCCGCATCTCCACAAACATCGTGTCGAATGAGCCGTTCTCGGGTCGGCCGGACTGGTACACGATCTCCGACGCCTTCCCGAGCACGATGAACGCCGGGTAGAAGCGGACCTCGTACAACTTCGCCACCTCATCCGCCCCGACGATCTGCGGCCAGTCGTACCCCGCCTCCGCGGCGTGGCGCACGGCGGCCGCCGCGTCGCGCTCGCGGCACGCCATGCCGACGATCTCCACGCCCTTGCCCTCGTAGTCCTGGTGCAGGTCGATCAGCAGCGGCGCAGCGCGCTTGCACGGGATGCACCACGTCCCCCAGAAGTAGAGCACCGTGACCTTGTCGCGCAGCACCCCGGGCGAGACGGCCTTGCCATCCGTCGTCTTGAGTTCCCATTCGGGGCTGATGCGGGCCGACGGCGCGGTGTTGGTGGAGGGACGCACGGCAGGAGCACGGCGCTCGCCGGGGGCGGCGGCGACCTTCCGCTCGTAGCCCTCGGGGACGGGGATGGTCCACGTCTGCCCCGCGAGCGCGGACGCGTCGGTGGTCGGCGATGCAAACTCGGTGATGATGCTCACGCTGATGCCCGCGCCCCCCGCGATCAGTTCCGCCCGGCGGGGAAGCCCGTCGTTCAGGGCGAAGTGCCACCGCTGCCGGCCGGTCTTGTCGGTGAACAGCACGACGCCGCACTCGACGCCGTCGGCCACCTCGTGCCCCTCGAAGGCCATGTCGGTCGCGGCGAGCGCGTCCGCGAACGGTCTCGCCGAGGCCGCCTGGGCCGCGGCCAGGCGCAGCGAATCGCTCACGCGCAGCGGCGCGCTCGACACCCCTCGCGCCGCCGCCGGCTGCTCGTAATACACCCGCGCCTCGTGGTCGATCCACGCGACGCGCGTGCCGTGCCACATCGAATCAAATCGCACGGGCGCGGCCTGGGCCGTCAGCGTGCCCTCGCCGGTCAGTCGCATCCGCCACGTGTCGGGCCTGTCGTCGTCGCGCTGCGATACGAAGTCGCCCTCCGCACGCCCGAAGTTGTCGGCCAGGCCCGGCGATCCTGTCGCGTAGGTCTTCAACCTCGCCGCGAAGACGCCCCGCTCCGCCAACGCGTCGCGCGCCCGCTCGAGCAACGCCACGACTTCGGGAGGGCGCGAGACGACGGGCGCGGCCTCCGGCTCGACGACCTGCCCCGCCGCCGGCAGCCACAAGCACGCGGCGGCAGTGAGCACGACAGCGACGCGGAATCGGAGCATGACTGACCTCCCTGCGACCACCCGCACCGGATACCGGCATCGTAGGAACGGGTTGGGGCTGTCCCCTCACTCGCGGCCGAGCAGCGCCGCGAGCGCCCTGCCGGGGTCGTCCTGGCGCATCAGGTGCTCGCCGACGAGCACGATCCGCACGCCGGCCCGCCGCAGACGCGAGAGATCGTCCGGCGTGCGGATTCCCGACTCGCTCACCAGCACCTTCGGGTCGTCCACCAGGTCCACAAGCCGCAGCGTGTGGTTCAGGTCCACCGCCATCGTGCCCAGGTCGCGGTTGTTGATGCCCAGCAGGCAGTACGCCCGGTGCGGGAAACCGACGTGCGGGCGGACCCGCAGCAGGTTCTCCATCGAGTGCACCTCCAGCAGCACCGTCAGTTGCAACTGCTGGGCGAGGATCAGCATGTCCACGATCTGCGATTCGGTCAGGCACTCGGCGATCAGCAGCACGGCATCCGCCCCGTGAGCGCGGCTCTCCCACAACTGCCACGGGTCGATGATGAAGTCCTTGCGGAGCACCGGCAGGGGCACCGCGTCCTTGATCCGCTGGATGAACTCAAGCCGCCCGCCGAAGAACTTTTCGTCGGTCAGGCATGAAATCGCCGATGCGCCGTTCAGGAAATAGGCTTCTGCGATGGCCTCAGGGCGGAAACCATCTCCCTCGTACTCGGGGCGCAGCAGCCCCGCGCTCGGGCTGCGCCGCTTCACCTCCGCGATCACCGCCGTCGGGCTGAACTGCCTCGGACGAGTCACCGCCGCGAAGAAGTTGCGGGGTGGGTCCGCGGCGGCGACCATGCCCTCGAGTTCGCGCAGCGGCGTCGCCGACATGGCCCGCGCCACCTCGACCCGCTTGTGCGCAGCGATCTCGCCCAGCACGCCCGACGGCTGCCCGGGCAGGTCCTGCCCCGGCACGTCCGCGCCTTCGGGTTGGGTCTCGTCGCGTTCGTTCACTGGGGTCATTGTTGCAGGGCTTGGGCTGGCTGTCGCCGCCGGGTCCGCTTTCGGGCAATCGGGCGGACGGAAGCAGGGCGAGAGCGGCGGCCGGCTGGAGTCGCTCACCATCTCAGAACTCGTGCGAACGATGGCGGATTGGCGGGTCGGGCTGCTCGGGGTGGCCTCCGTGCTCGTGCTCGTCATGCTCTGGGCCGGCGACGCGATCCGCCCAGGCTCGCTGCAGCGGTCCGGCGAGCGCGACCTCAAGCCGTTCCCGTGGCCGATCTGGCTCTTCCCGGGCCTGCTCACATTCGCCGCGCTGGTGCTGACGGCGAGCGCGGCGTCGGCGTGGCCGTGGCTGGTGGGGCCTGAGGAGGGGTCGCTCCGGGGCCAGGCCGCGGTGATGGGGGCGACGTACCTCGTCGGAGGGGTTGTCGCCCTCGGCCTCGTGTACATGATGGCCCACGCCGCCCCGAACGCCGGACTCAAGCCCCTGTGGAGCGACCTGCCCATCGGCCTCGGGCTTTTCGTTCTCGCACTGCCCGTCGTCCTGCTGAGCGGCGAACTGGCGGCACGGATGCACGCGGGCATCGGCGGCGCGCTGCCGACCGACGGCGTGGCGCACCCCACGCTCTCACTCATGCTCCAGGGCATGCAAGGGGGGGGGTCGGCGTGGGCCTGGGCGTTGGTGGCAGCGGCCGTCGTCGGCGCGCCCCTCGTCGAGGAACTGATCTACCGGGTCTTCCTGCAGTCGTCGATCTCGCGGGCGACCGGGCTGCCCTGGGGCGGGATTCTCGTCGCCGCGATCGTGTTCGCCGTCGCCCACGCCATCGGCCCCACGGAGCAGCGCGTCCCGTGGTACGCGGCGGTCCCGATCGGCGTGCTGGGCCTGGCCTGCGGGCTGGCCTACGAGCGAACGAAGCGCCTGCTCGTGCCCATCACCATGCATGCCTGCTTCAACGCCATGAACGTGGCGATGGCGTTGTGGGCGACGGGGGAAGCCGCCTCGTAGCCTCCGTCGTCACGCAGTCCATTCTCAACGGCCCAAGACGAAGCAGAAACCGGCTTGCAAACTCTGGCAAGGATGGTATATACTCCGATGTATACCAGCCGACGGGAGGCCCCATGCGAATGGCCAAACTGTTCATCAATGGGCGGAGCCAGGCGGTCCGTCTGCCGCGCGAGTTCCGGTTCGAGGGCGACGAAGTCTGCATCAAGAGGATC
Source organism: Phycisphaerales bacterium (assembly GCA_035443945.1). Lineage (GTDB taxonomy): Bacteria > Planctomycetota > Phycisphaerae > Phycisphaerales > UBA1924 > CAADGN01. The sequence goes on from DAOMNQ010000025.1 coordinate 25,266, forward strand.
GGCTCCGCGGTCCTGCTCTTTCCGAAGGACTCGGCCTGGGATCTGTTCCGGGAGTCCCTCGGCGCGGCGGACGCCGACTTTCTGCCTGAGCGCGGTCAGCCCGCGCACGCGGAGGAGCGCACGCCGCTGTGATCCGCGCGATGCTCGACACCTGCACGTGCATCGACCTGCTCCGCGCCGGATCGGAGATGATCGCGAGCCGTGCCCAGACCTTCGCGCTCGACGAGATCGCACTCTCGAGCGTGACGCTCGCGGAACTTTGGCGCGGCGTGTTCCGATCCGCCCGCAGGCAGCATCACGAGGCTCTTCTCGTCCGGTTCTGCACGCCGCTCGCGGTCGTCCCTTTCGACTCATCCGCGGCCGAGGTCTACGGCAGGTTGCGCGGCACGCTTGAACGCGCCGGAACACCCATCGGTGCCCTCGACACGCTCATCGCGTCTCACGCGATCGCGGTGGGCGCCACGTTGATCACGTCGAACGAACGCGAGTTTCGCCGCGTGCCCGGTCTGAAGATCGAGAACTGGGCACGAGGCTGATCACCCGTCCGCGAGCCTGCCGCACCCGACTACACTCTCCCCCCATGCCACTCCCCCGCATCCTCACCGGCGACACGCCCACCGGGCGGCTTCACCTCGGGCACTGGGTCGGCTCGCTCGAGAACCGCGTGCGGCTCCAGCAGGACCACGAGTGCTACTTCCTGCTCGCCAACATGCACGCCTTCACGACCCGGGCCACCAAGAGCGCGGACATCCGCCGCGACACCATCGAGATCGTCAAGGACTGGCTCGCCGCGGGCATCGACCCGGATCGCTCGACAATCGTGCTCCAGACCGAGGTCCCCGCCATCGCCGAACTCACGTGGTTCTTCGCCATGCTCCTGCCCTTCAACCGCGTGATGCGCAACCCGACCCTCAAGACCGAGATCGAGACCAAGGAACTCGGCGACACCTACTCGTTCGGCTTCCCGATGTACGCCGTCGGACAGTGCGCGGACATCCTGGCGTTCCGGCCGGTGTACGTGCCCGTGGGCGAGGACCAGGTCGCGCACATCGAGATGTGCCGCGAGGTCGCGCGCCGCTTCGACCAGGTGTACTGCGGCGTGGACCCGCAGGCCGAGGACGCGGACTACGAGCGGCTCGGCGGGGTCTTCCCCATCCCCGCCGCGCTGGTCGGTCGCGTCGGCCGCCTCGTGGGAACAGACGGGAAGACCAAGATGTCCAAGAGCCTGAACAACGCCATCTTCCTGAGCGATACGCCCAAGAAGGTGAAGACGCGCGTGGGCGAGATCTTCACCGGCCGCCAGACCATGACCGAGCCGGGCGACGTGAACAACGCGCTCTTCCAGTACGTGCGCGCGTTCATCAAGGACGAGGAGCGCGTGAAGGAACTCGAGCGCCGCTACGCCGCGGGCGACAACATCGGCGACGGGCACGTGAAGGCCGAGGTCGCGGACGCGATCAACGCCCTGCTCGATCCGATGCGGGCACGCCGGGCGGAGTACGAGAAACCCGGCGGGGACGACGTGATCCTCGACATCATCCGGCGGGGAACGCGCCGCGCGAACGAGGTCGCCGAGGAAACGCTCGCGATGGCCAAGAAAGCGATGAGCCTCGACTTCGGCCCACGCCGAGAACTGCTGCCGATCTAGCGGACACGCCGCCACTTCATCACCTTGTCACTCCCCCACTCCGCCACTCTGCCACTTCGCCACTTCAACCCTCCCCGGCAGCCGCCAGCAGCCCTCTACGCCAATGCCACCGCTTGAGCAGCAGGTGCTGCTCGTAGGCGATCCGCAAGAGCGATTCGGCGTGCGGGCCTGAAACGGCGTCGGCGGGCAGATCGGCCAGCGCACGGAACGATACCTCCAGCCGCTCGGCCGTCGCCCGCTCACGCCGCACGAACTCTCGCGAGTACTCGACTTCTTCCTCGCTCGCCACGTCGCGCCCGAACATCGCCGACGCGCAATCCGGCGCGGCCCGCGCAAAGCCCCATGCCGCGTGCCCCAGCCGGTACTCCCGCCGCAGGTAGTCGTCCGGGTCCATGCGGTGGTCGTGAACCGCGACAGCCTCGGGGCGGTAAAGCACGCGCGTGCCGAATCGCCGGCTCAGCCGCCATGCGAGTTCGTCGTCCTCGTAGCCGTAGGTGTCCGGGAACTCCGCGATCCCGCCCGCTTCGCGCACAAGCGATGCGGGGGCCGAGAGGTTGAGCATCCACGCGTGCCGGAAGCCCCAGTCGTGGTCGCGCCCGGCGTCGCCCGCGCGCAGCATCGCGTCCATGCGGTCGTAGAAGAAGACCATCGATGTCTCGCGGATCAGGCGGTCGAACAGGCGGTCCGGCTCGCGCACCCGCCACGGCGCGGCCCCGACCACGAGCGCGGGCCGGCCGCTCGCGTTCGCCTCGCGCTGGGCCGCGACGTGCGCCGCGAGCAACCCCGCCTCCGCCACAACGTCGTCGTTCAGGAAGACGATCGCCTCGCCGCGCGCGCGCGACAGCAGCGCATTGCGCACCGCGGCCTGCCCACGGCGCGCCAGCGGCACGACCGCCAGCCGATCCCCTCGCCCCGCCGGCCACGCGCCCCGAAGCGCAGCGCGCACGGCCTCGGCGGCCCGTTCGTCGTCGGCGCCGCCGTCGATCCCGACGAGAATCTCGAACCGGTCGCCGTCGAGCGTCTGCCCGGCAAGGGCGTGCATGCACGCGGCCAGTTTGTCGGGCCGGCCCCGGGTCGGGATGACGACGCTCACCTCCATCGTGCACGCTCCCCGGTCCGCTCCGGCAAGGTCCGGTTCTGCTTATCGGCCGGAAACGGGTGAAGCCTTGCCGGGTGTGCGGCGAAGTGGACCGGGAATCTGTCCGATAGGCGATGGAGAGGGGCATCCGCCCCGGAACGGAGCGACCCATGGCCGAGACCCCACGCACCAGCCTCGAACGCGCCGGCCCGCCCGTGGAAGTGAAAGCGAGCGACCGGCGGCGGCACCCGAGGTACGCCGTGACGCGCCCGTGCAAACTCATCCACCGCGACAGCCGGCGCTTCGTGCTCGCCGGAACGTACGACCTCTCGGCGGGCGGAGCGAAACTGCTCGTCGAGTCGCCGCGACCGTTCCTCGCGGGCGACGCCGTCGACGTCGCGATCGGATGGGGCGGCGAGATCGTGCTGGCCCGACAGCGCATGGTCGGCGCGCGGGTCGTGCGGGCCGAGGCCGGCTTCGACGGCCGCCAGCGCATCGCCATCGAGTTCGACAGCGCACAGTCCGTCGGGGCTGCGGCGGCCTGAGCGGGACGATCGATTCGTCACAGGCGGGACGCCTCTGCCACCACACATACCGGCGGGACGCCTGTGCCACCGCATATAGTTCATGCGGGAGGCACCGGATGCTCTGGCAGCCGTCGCTCAGCGACCACTATCTCCGCATGGCCCCGGACGAGTTGGCCCGGCAGATCGCCGATCGGCGCGCGCGCCTCGGGGATTCGCTGGTCATCCTCGGCCACCACTACCAGACGGACGACGTCATCCGGCACGCGGATTTCACGGGCGACTCGCTCAAACTCAGCCGGATCGCTGCGCGGGTCGCCACCGAGCGTCCGGTCCGGCACGTGGTCTTCTGCGGCGTGCACTTCATGGCCGAGACCGCCGACATGCTCACGCCCGAGCACGTCGAGGTCATCCTGCCCGATCTCTCGGCGGGCTGCTCGATGGCCGACATGGCCGACTACGACGACGTGTGCGAAGCGTGGGACATGATCCACACCGCCCTCAGCGACCAGGGCTGGCGCGAACGAATCATCCCCGTGACCTATGTGAACTCGACCGCTGCGATCAAGGCCTTCGTGGGCGAGCGCGGCGGGGCGTGCTGCACCAGTTCCAACGCCGACCGCGTCTTCGAATGGGCGCTGGCGGGGGGCGACGAGCCGGGCACGGGCGACGAGGTGAAGGTAGTCTTCCTGCCCGACCAGCACCTCGGGCGCAACACCGCCGCGAAGTTCGGCGTGGACGTGGCCACCGAGTCGTGCCTCTACGACCCGCGCAAGACCCGTCAGGGGCACCCGCTCGGCGGCACATCGCCGGGCGACCTGCTCGCGGCGCGCGTGATCCTCTGGGCCGGCCACTGCTCCGTGCACAAACTCTTCCGACCCGAGCACTGCGACGAGATTCGCGCCGAGAACGAACGCCGCCGCGAGCGAGGCGAGGAACCTGTCCGCATCCTCGTCCACCCCGAGTGCTGCAAGGAGGTGGTGGACCGCGCGGACCTTGCCGGCTCGACGGAGTTCATCATTCAGACGATCCGGCGCGCCCCGCGCGCCAGCCGCTGGGCGGTGGGCACGGAGGTGCACCTGGTCGGCCGGCTGTCGCGCGAGGCCGCGGAGCGCGGCGTCGAGGTCCGCATCCTCTCGGACTGCCAGTGCCTCTGCACAACGATGTACCGCATCGACGAACCCCACCTGCTGTGGGTGCTGGACAATCTCTGCGGCGAGGGCACGCCGCGCGGCGAGCCGCGGAGCGTGAACGTCATCCGCGTGCACCCCGAGGTGCGCACGCAAGCGCTGGCCGCGCTGGAGCGGATGCTCCGGCTCGCGAGCGCGAAGCCCGTCGGCAGTTGCGTCGATTGACCCCGCGTTCAGCCCTTCGGCGCGCGGCCGTCGTCGGAGGCCGCGACGCGCCCGCCGCCCGCGCGGACGTGAACCTCCGGCTTTCGGGCGCGCTTGCCGGTCGGGCGGACCTCGACGATGCGGGCGTTCCCGTTCTCGATGCTGTCGCGCAAATGGCGGCCGGGCTTGAAACGGACGGTCGGCCGACCGGGCACCTGCACGGGCTGGAGGGTCTTGGGGTTCTGGGCGGTCCTGGGGGCGCGCTGGCGGACCTCGAAGACGCCGAAGTCCCGGAACTCGATGCGGTTGCCCGCGACCAGGTCGTCGCCGATCTGCTCGAGGAACTCCTGCACGATGCGTTTCACCGACGCGCGCTTCTCGCCTGTCTTGGCGGCGATGCGGTCGATCAGGTCTTTCTTGGTGATGGTCTTCATCGCCGCCCGCTCCCCCTGCACGTTCCGTTCGACCCGGTGGGCCGACGGGAGCGTCCTCACCACCCGTGATCCGGGCCTCGTCCCCCGACGAGTGAGTCTCCGTTCACGGGGCACCCTGACTCTTCCGGGGCAGAGTGTCGCACATCGGCCGCGTGCGGTCAACACCGGCGGTCCGGACAGACCCCGCAGGCCGCCGGAAGGGGCCTTGCGAGGGGTTCGCGGCTCAGAATCGCAGGACGGCCCCGGCGTACAGCCCCGCCATGCCGCCACGCCACTCGAACTGCTCGGGGTCATCCCCGTCCTTCAGGCCGACAACCAGTTGCCGGTACCCGACCTGCACGCCGAGGTTCTCGACAGGCCGCCAGGTGAACCCGGCGAGGATGTCCGCCGACCACGACGACTGGTCGCCCCAGCCGAACGCGCCGGCCGCGCCGACCACGTCGATCGTGAACCGTTCGTAAATGTCGAGTTCCCAGCGCAACCCGACGATCGGCTCGGCGAACAGGCTGTCGGCGGAGACCGACGCACCGCCCGGCGCCTGCAACGACGCGTCGAAATCCACGTCGTGGAAGCGGGCGCCCGCGAACCCGATGAGGCGCGACCGCACCTGCACACCGCCGTCGTCCGTCGTGCCCCGCTCGGCCGTCAGAAACTCGTAGCCGCCCCTCGCGGCGAACGTCGTGTAGTCCATCGAAAGGTCGAGCACATCGCCGGCGTCGTAGGCGATCGGGCCGAGTTGGCCCGGGCCTTCGGGGGCGAAGTCTCGCCCGCCCGTGGAGAAGGCGAACGCCGAGAGCGAGATCCGCCAAGGGCCTCGCTTCAGGTGGAGTTCGCCGAAGGGGCTGGCCCGCGGGCTGTCCAGGTTCAGATCGCCGATGTCCAGTTTCTGGCCGTTCCCCGAGGCCTCCGTGCCCGGCAGCCGCAGGTCCCCCGAGGCCCCCACGAACCAGACCGCCGGCTCGAAGCGAATCGTCCACGAGTCCGTGCCGCCGAGGGGCGTCTCGTCCTGCCCGAGGGCGGGCACGGCGGCCAGAATGGCTCCGGCGAGGGCAGCGGGCAGCAATAGCGGATGGGCGATGGTCATGGCGAAATCCGGCATCTCGGGAGCCGGGAGCGTAGCGTGCCCTCTCGCCCCTGACGACGAGGACCGATGAGACCACGGGATGACCGACCGACCACCCCACGACGACGCCGGGAACGAGCGGGCGGAGACGGCGAACCTCGTGCGCCTCGCCCCGGGGGTTGCGGTTCGGCCCGAGGCGCTTCGGTTCACGTTCGTTTCCAGTTCCGGCCCCGGCGGGCAGAACGTGAACAAGCGAGCAACCCGTGCGGTGCTGCGCGTGCGTCTCGACGACCTGCCGCTGCCGCCGGGCGCTCGGAGCCGGCTGCGCAGGCTGGCCTCACGCCACCTCGCGCGGGAGAAGGGCGAACTCGTCATCGCCGCGGACGAGTACCGGTCGCAGTCCCGAAACCGCGCGGCGTGCCTGGAGCGCCTCGCGGACCTCGTGGAGCGATCCCTGCACGCCCCCAAGCCGCGCCGGGCGACGAAGCCGACGAAAGGCTCGGTCGAACGCAGGATCGCGGCGAAGAAGCGGCGGGGCGAGACGAAGCGGGGGAGAGGAGGTATCGGGGATTAGGCCGTCGTACGCAAACCTCGTGTGTACTCGATCACTTGGCCTGCACCCCGGGCAGCTGATTGCTCAGGACTTGTTTCGCAGCTCCCATCTTGACAGATCGATGAGTCTCCGGAGTCAGCAACTCCTTGAGGGAGATGCTCTTGGGGAACACCGGCTTGGCTACTTCCCCGGTCTTCCCGTACCGCTTCATCAGCGCAGCATTGACCTGCTCAGGAGTCGTCACCTTCCGATCGGCACGCTTGCCCATCATCGCGCCTCCTCTTCGGTGATGATCGCGGCGTCAAGCCGCTTGTGCCGGACCCAGCGGAACGGACGATCGGTCGTGATCACCGCGATCTCGACCGGACCGCCACACCAGTGGGGCCACTTCGCAAACTTCGTGCCACGAATCGTCGTGTGAATGACCGTGTGAATCCAGTCGATCGCCTCGCGAATCGGCAGATTGCTCGGCTGAATCAACTGCCGACGAGTAACGAGGTCGACAAGTTCGTCATCACTACCCGTCCATTTTCCTGACGCGAGAACCCCGATGAGCGTATCTTGATCGAAGCCGAAGATCAGCCGCTCCATGATGTGAGGCACCCCCCAAAACAGCGGGGTCTCAGCAGGCATCCGTGTGATCGCCGTGGCATCTTGCAGCGGCCCCCACAACAACTGCCAAGCCTCACAAGGCATCGCATCACGAACGCGTCCTGCGAGGCAGTACCCACCCGACAAGCGATTGATGGATTCGCGTAGGGTTGTCACATCGTCGTTGGTCAGCTCGCCACGAGCAGACTTGGCTTCCAGTTCCTCGTGCGTATCTCGAACTTGTTCGATCGCGGTCCCATACGCCGTGGAGTACTCCGCCCACAACTCTTGTCCCAGCCGGTTCGCCATCGATTCCATGGACTCGAATGGAGTCGAGTCGTGGACGCCCGCCACACGAGCCGCAAATGTCCGATGACTCACGTCACCAATTTGTCCAAGTCCCCATGTCACGAGGCCGACCGTACTCCCAGGCTTCCCTACCTCGAACATCTTCTGTGCGTAATCGAAGTGGCATGGTGCCTTGCCGTCAACGGACTGCAACGTTGTAGCGCTGTCAGCGCCAAGAACTACACCTTCCGGCGACAAATGGCACGCCGCGATCGTCATTCCCCGCTCCTGCGCTTCGTCTAGGACTGCCGCCAGTATAGTCCGAAGTCGGCTGGTTCGCACGCAGGCCGTACTTGCCCACAGCATAGTCGATGCCGGTTGCTCCTATCCGAGGTGCTCTAGCCTTGCGAGTGTCATCCCCACACCACGCCCTCGCCATCGAGACCAGCAACCCGTCCGCCTGCCCCGCCGAGGTCGGCCTCGGCGCGCTCGGCGGCGAGGCGACGGCCGTCGAGCGCCTCTCGCCCGCGCGTCGGCACGACGACGACCTGATGCCCGCGATCGACCGGCTGTGCGCGCGCGCCGGCGTGCGACCCGCGGACCTGCGCGCCGTCGTCGTCTCGCTCGGGCCGGGCGGCTACACGGGCCTTCGCATCGCCGTCACCACCGCCCGCTTCATCGCCGAGGCGACCGGCGCGCCGTGCATCGGCGTGCCGACCGCCGAGATCGCTGCATGCGCCGCTTCCCGCGACGGGCGGCCCTTCGCCGTCGCCCTCGCCTCCAAGGGCGAGCACGCCTTCGTCACCCCGTTCGACGCGCACGGCGCTCCGACCGCCGAAGGGCGAGCGCTCGACGCCGAGGGTGTGGCCGCGCTGGGCCTGCCGCGCCTGATCGGAGACGGCTTCCTGCCCGAGTCCATCCGGCGCGCCGCGTCGGCATCCGGCACGACGATCGAGCCGCTCGTCCTCGGCGCGTCGTGGCTGCTTCGCGCCGCGGCAGGGCGAGAGGCCGTCGATCCCGCGCACCTGCTCCCGATCTATGCCCGCGAGCCGGAGGCGGTGCGGCTGTGGCGCGCTCGGGGGGGGAAGGGGAAGTAATCGGACGTTGGGGCGGGCAGGACCAGAACCGCTCCCTTACGGCCGCGGCTCGTTGAATCGCGGCGTGCCGTTGATTCGCGGTGGTTATGGGTTGCCGTGAAGTTGGGGGGTCTGCGCGCCGATGCTCCGGCAGCGCAGGGTCGGCGTGCGGCGTTCCGCGCGTCGGCGGCCATGGACGGCCGACCCGCGCCCAGGGCAGGGACGGCACCCATGAGCACCGACAACGGCCAGCAGACGTGGGCGGAGAAGAAGATCTTCACGACCGGCGAGGCCGCCGAGGTCTGCAAGGTCAGCCAGCAGACCATCATCCGCTGCTTCGACTCGGGGCGACTCGCCGGGTTCCGCGTCCCCGGCTCCAAGTTCCGCCGCATCCCACGCGACGAACTGATCCGCTTCATGCGCGCCAACAACATCCCCACCGACGCCCTCGAAGGCGCACGCAAACGCGTGCTCGTCGTGGACGACGACGAGCGCATCCTCGAACTCTTCCGCGACGTCATGGGCGGCGACGAGCGCTTTGAACTGCGCACCGCCGCCACGGGCTACGACGCCGGCATGCTCACCGAGAGTTTCCGCCCCCACGTACTCATCCTCGACTACATGCTCCCGGACGTGAACGGAAACGTCGTCTGCAAGCGCATCCGCGAGAAGCCGGAACTCGAAGGGACGCGGATCATCTGCGTGAGCGGGGTTGTGAACCAGGACGAGGTGGCCGCGCTGCGGCGTGCCGGCGCGGACGAGTTCGTCAAGAAACCGTTCGACGTCGGCGCGCTGTTGGAGCGCGTCGCGTCGCTGCTCGGCCTCGAGCACACCGACGCGTAGCCACGTGATTGACCAGGCAGTCGATCCATCCCGCGCCCGCCACGCCGAACTGGTGCTCCAGCAGGTAGACGCCCTGCCCACGCTCTCGCCCGTCGCCACGCGCCTCCTCGCGGTCGGCAGCGCGGACGACGCCGACCTCGACGAGATCGTCACGCTCCTGGAATCCGATCCTGCGCTGACGGCGCGCATTCTCGGGCTGTGCCGGAAGGCGGCCCACGGGCTTGGCGACCGCGTCACCACCGTTCGCCGCGCCATCATCATGCTCGGACTCGAGGCCGTTCAGTCCTCCGTCCTCAGCGTCAGCGTCTACGACCTGATGAGCAGCCGCGCCGGCCAACGCCGCGAGCCGACCGCCCAAGGCTCCGCCGCATTCGACCGCGAAGGCTTCTGGAAGCACGCCCTCGGCGTCGCCTGCGCCGCCGAACTCTTCGCACACCGATACCGCAAACTCGGCGTGCGACCCGACGAGGCCTTCACCGCCGGCCTGCTGCACGGCGTCGGCAAACTCGCCCTCGACCTCGTCCTCCCCGAGGCCTACCAGCGCGTCGTGATGGTCGCCCAGCAGCGGGGCTGCGACAGCGCGGCCGTCGAGCGCACCGTCATCGGCATCGACCACCACACCGCGGGGCGGCGCATCGCAGAGCACTGGGGACTGCCCGGCGAACTGCGGGACGTCATGTGGCTCCACGCCCAGCCGCTCTCCTCGCTCCCCGCAGATTCGCCCCGCGACCTCATCGCGTTGGTCACCCTCGCCAAGGCGCTCTGCCGCGAGATGCACATCGGATGGTCGGGCGACTTCGGCCCCCCACCGCCGTCACGCTCCGTCTGCGAGCAGGCTGGACTCGACGCCGCCGCCATCGACCACGTCGCCACCCATCTGCACGACTCCGCCGCGCAACGCTTCCAGGCCCTCGGGCTGGACGCACGCCCCACCCCGCAACTCCTGCTCCAGTCCATCGCCAACGCCAACCGCCGCCTCGGAGACCTCTACGCAGCCGCCGACCGCCGCGCCCGGCAGGCGAAGCGCTCGGCCGTCGCACTCGAAGCCATCGAGGCCTTCCTCGCCGACCACGACGCCGCACGCGGAACCATCGAAACCATCGGCGCGATCGCACGCTCCGCCGCGCGCACGCTCGGCCCGAACCGCTGGAGCGCCCTCCTGCGCCGCCACGAAGGCGAACCCTGGCTCGCCGTCCGCTTCGGCCCCGAGGGACGCGTCGAGCACGCCGCGGCCGTGCCCCGCGACTCCTCATCAAAACTCAGCGCGGCCATCGCCTCCGGCGGGCGCAACGTGCCGACGCTCCCGTCCGGCGCGCTCGACGCGACCGGCCTCCGCGCCCAGCCGAGCACGGCCTTCCGCGTGCAGCGCGGGACGGGCGCATCGCAGGTCTGCCTGCTCCTCGCGGACGATCCGCCCGCAGCCAACGATCTGACGCCTGCCGATGCCTTGCTCGCCACCTGGGCGGCCGCGCTCGACGCCGCCGCCCGCCACGAGCAGGCCCACCGCGTCAGCGAGCAACTCGCCGAGGTCAACCGCTCGCTCGTCGAGGCCCGCGACCGCCTCGCCGAGACCGAAGCCCTCGTGCGACTCGGCGAAGTGACCGCGGGCGCGGCCCACGAGATGAACAACCCGCTCACCGTCATCAGCGGACGCAGCCAGTTGCTCGCACGCCGCCTGAAGGACGACGCCGACCGCGCCGCCGCGGAGTCCATCGCGCAGGCCGCGGCGGAACTGAGCGACTTGATCACCGCGCTGCACCTGCTCGCCTCGCCGCCCGCGCCGGCGATCGAGCGCACCCGCCTCCGCGCCTTGATCGACGCCGCGATCGACGAGGCACACCGCCGAACGGGCGTTCGGCCCGAAACGGAGATCGACCTTGGCGACGCGCCGGAGGAGATCGACGCCGACCGAGAACTGCTGGTGCGTGCCCTGTCCGAGGTGATCTGCAACGCTGTCGAGGCCGCCCCCGGGTGCCGCATCCGGGTTCTGGCTCAAACCGACCCCGTGGATAGCCGACTGTTGGTTCGGATCGTCGATCAGGGGCCAGGCATGTCGGCAAAGGCTGCGCGTCACGCATTCGACCCGTTCTTCAGCGAGAAGCCCGCCGGGCGACAGACCGGCCTCGGGCTGACCCGCGCACGCCGAATCGTCGAGATCCACGGCGGCGAGATCGCCCTCCAGAGCGAACCCGACCACGGGACGACCGCCACGATCGCCCTCCCACTGCCTCGCACTTCATCCGGGGAAGGGAGTCTGGCCGCGTGAGCGCAACCCCCGACCAGCCCGGACGATCGGACACCCCAGGGCACGCCCGGCGCGCCCAGCGGCTCCCGACGACGCCCATCGGCGCGGGCGCGGAAGCCAGCCTCGCCGACGCCAACGCCCGACTTCTTATCGTCTCCATCGACGCCGCCGAGCGGCAGCGGCTCGCCTCGGCCCTCGCCTGCGGCACGACGGCGTGCGAGCAGGCCGACTCCATCGCCGACGCTCTGGCCGCCGCCTCCACCAGCCGATTCGATCTCGCCATCATCCCCGCCGACCTGCCCGGCGGCGCGGGGTATGAACTCTCGCGCGCCCTGATCGAGATCGACGAATCGCTCGGCACGGTGATGCTGGCCGGGTCGGCCTCGCTCGACGACGCCGTGCGGGCCATGCGCGCCGGCGCGCTCGACCTCATCGTCGGCAACCTCGGCCCGACCGAACTGCGCGATCGCATCGCCGCATCGCTGCGCCGCGCGCGCGCCGCCCGCGAACGCTCCGACCGCCTGCGCCGCCTCGCCAACGCCTGCCGCGAACTGAACGACGCCCGCGAGGGCATGGCCTCGCAGGTCGGCTCGCTCTGCGACGACCTCGCCGGAGCCTACCAGGAACTGAGCGAGCAGATCACCCACGTCGGCGAGGCCGCCGAGTTCAACAGCCTCGTCCGCCAGGAACTCGACCTCGAAGCCCTGCTGCGCACCGTGCTCGAGTTCATCCTCGCCAAGATCGGCCCGACCAACGCGGCCGTCTATCTCCCCTCGACCAGCGGCGACTACTCACTCGGCGCCTACGTCAACTACGACTGCCCACGCGACTCGACCGAGGTCCTGCTCGAACACCTCGCGGGCGTGATCGCCCCGCGCTTCGAGCGCAGCGACGCCGTCGAACTCATGCCCAGCGAGGACGACCTGCACGCCCGCCTCGGCGACGCCGCCGACTGGATCGCCGGCAACGCCCTCGCCTGCTTCTCCTGCCGCCAGGACGGCGAGTGCCTCGCGGTCGTCGCCCTCTTCCGCGAGCGCCGCACCGGCTTCAACGCAGACGCCGTCCGCCTGCTCGCCACGATCGCCGATCTCTTCGGCCGACAACTCGCCCGCGTCATCCACGTCCACCATCGGCACCTGCCGAAGGACACGTGGGGCCTCCCCGGCGCAGCGGACGACGACGACATCGACCTGGCGGCCTGACTCGCCGGGCACTCTCCCCCCCAAGCCGCCGAAACCGCAAGCCCCTTCCGCCGAATCACACGCCGAAGGGCGGGTTTCATTACACTGGAACGAACTCGGCCGCTGTGGCCGACCGTCCGCAAGGGGGGTCGCATGATCGACCTGCTGTTTACGGGAAGCGCAGTCTGGTTCACCATCCCGGCCCTGGTGGGCACCGTGGTCTTCGCGCTCAGGCTCGGGCTGATGCTCGTCGGCGGCGGCGGCGCGGACCTCGGCGACGTCGACATCTCCGACGCCCACGGCGACCCCGGCAAGGCCTTCGAGGTGCTGTCGATCCAGTCCGCGACGGCGTTCGCCATGGGCTTCGGCTGGGCCGGGCTGGCCTCGCTCAAGGGTTTCGGCTGGTCGATGCCGACGAGCCTGCTGCTGGCGGCGGTGGGCGGGGCGGCGATGGTCTGGCTGCTGGCCGTCCTCCTCAAGGGCATGTACGACCTCGAAGCGAGCGGCAACGTCGCCATCGGCAACGCGATGGGGCACGAGGGGGACGTCTACGCGACGGTGCCCGCTCGCGGCGAGGGGCGCGGGCAGGTCCGCGTCGTGCTGGACCAGCGCCAGCGCACGTACACGGCGACGACGGAAGGCGAGGAACTGCCGACGGGGACGCGCGTCCGCGTCACGCGCGTGAACGAGGACAACACCTTGACGGTCGCACGCGCGGGCTGACCCCGCGCCGCGAAGGGAGACGGGCACGTGAACGATTCGATCATGCTCACGCTCGCGCAGAACTCGGGAGGCGGCTCCAGCCCCGTGCTCGCGCTCGGGATCGTCGGCGCGGTGCTGATGATCCTGCTGTTCGTCACGGTGATGATCGTCAAGCAGTACAAGCGCTGCCCCTCCAACCGCATCCTCGTCATCTACGGCAAGGTCGGGGCGCAGCGGGCGGCCAAGTGCCTGCACGGCGGCGGCGCGTTCGTCATCCCCCTCATCCAGGACTACGCCTACCTCTCGCTCGAACCGATCGTCATCGACATCCCGCTCCAGGGCGCGCTCTCGCTCAACAACATCCGCGTGGACGTGCCCTCGACCTTCACGGTCGGCATTTCCACCGACCCCGTCCTCATGAACAACGCTGCCGAGCGACTCCTCATGCTCCCCACCCAGGCGATCCGCGAGCAGGCGCAGGACATCATCCTGGGCCAGTTGCGCCTGGTGATCGCGACCCTGACGATCGAAGAGATCAACAAGGACCGCGAGAAGTTCATGAACCACATCAACGAGAACGTGGGCCAGGAGATCAACAAGATCGGCCTCGAACTCATCAACGTGAACATCCGCGACATCACCGACGAGTCGGGCTACATCGTCGCCATCGGCAAGCGCGCCGCCGCCGAGGCCATCAACCGCGCCAAGGTCGAGGTCGCCGAGCAGGAACGCACCGGCGCGATCGGCGAGGCCGCCGCCGTGCGCGAGCGCAACGTCCGCGTCGCCCAGGAGCACGCCCTCGCCGAGCAGGGCCAGAAGGACGCCGAGCAGAAGCAGCGCGTCGCCGTCGCCGCACTCGAAGCCCAGGCCGTCACCGGTGAAGTCGAATCCAAACGCGACCAGGAGATCGCCGCCGCCGAACGCGAGGCCGAGACCATCGCGGCCAAGAAGAGGGCCGAACAGGAGCAGCGCATCCGCGTCGCCGAGGCCGAGGCCCGCGCCGTCGAGGGCGAGAACACGTCGTCCGCCCAGGTCGCGGAGAGCAACGCCAAACTCGCGGAGATTCGGGCTGAGGCGCGCCGCCGCGCCGAGGTCGCCGCCGCCAAGGCCGCCGAAGCCATCCTCGCCGCCGAGCGCGAGCAGGAACTGGCGCGGCTCTCGAAGGACGAACTGGCGCCGCAGGAGATCGAGAAGAAGCGCATCGAGATCGCCGCCGAGGCCGAGGCAGAGAAGCAGCGCCGCGAGGCCCGCGGCGAGGCGGACGCGATCCTCGCCCGCTACAGCGCGGAGGCCGAGGGCGTCCGCAAGGTGCTCGAAGCGAAGGCCGAGGGCTACCGCCAACTCGTGCAGGCCTGCGCCCAGAACCCGCAGGTCGCGCCCACGCTTCTCCTCATCGAAAAACTCCCGGAACTCGTCGCCGAGCAGGTCAAGGCCGTGCAGAACCTGCGGATCGACAAGATCACGGTCTGGGACTCGGGGCGGAGCGTCGAGCCGAAGAACGGGGGCACACGCGGCGCGACCGCCGACTTCCTCTCGGGCTTGATCGGCTCGCTGCCGCCGGTGCACGAACTGGCGAAGCAGGCAGGGATCGAACTCCCCGGCGCACTCGGCCGCGTCACCGACGACGCCGACGCCTCACCCGCCCCGCCCAAGCCCACCACCCGCAACCCCTGACACCCCCACCCCCACGCCAGTCCCCCGACCCCCCTCTGCCATTTGCTATTTGCCATTTGCCATTTGCTCTTTGCCCTCCCGCATCACCACCCGCCGTATCCCCCCCCCCGCGCGGACCTGGAGCGCAGCCCGTCCCCCCGAGCGCAGCCACCGATCCACGCGGAACCGCGTCGCCCCATCCGCCACCTCGACAGTCACCACGCCACCCGCGAAGCGCACCACCCGCGACCGCTCCGCCAGGTCCGCCGGGCAGAGCGCGGCCCACGCCCCGGCCAGCCCACCCGTCAGCCGACGCTCGCGCTCCAAGCCCTCCGCCACGGCCCGCGCCGCAGCCCCGACCGCAACCCCCGGCTCGCGCACGGCGCGAAACTTCTGCAAACGCGCGATCTCACCGGCCGCATGACCCGCCCGCCTCATGCCGCCATCCTACCACCAGCCCGCTCTCCCCCGCCCGACGCCTCTCAACTTGCCCCTTTGCTCTTTGCCATTTCGCTTCTCCCTCTCCTCCTCCGGCCTTCCCCCTCCCACGCTACCCTCCCTCCCCATGACCACCGCCATCCGCATCGCCGGCCTGGTCAAGGAGTTCCCGCCCGTCGCCCGCGCCCCGCGCACCCGGGCCGTCGACGGCGTCTCGATCGGCGTCGAGCCGGGCGAACTCTTCTTCCTCCTCGGACCCTCCGGCTGCGGCAAGACCACCCTCCTGCGCATGATCGCCGGCTTCATCCAGCCCACGGGCGGCACGATCTCGTTCGCCTCCGCCCCGCCCGGCGCGGAGCGCCCCCTGCCCGACGCCTCCTACCGCGACGTCACACGCCTCCCGCCGAACAAGCGCAACACCGGCATGGTCTTCCAGTCCTACGCCCTGTGGCCCCACATGACCGTCGAGCAGAACGTCGCCTTCGGCCTGGGCGTGCGCCGCGTCCCCCCCCCCGAGCGCGCCGCCCGCGTCCGCGAGGCCCTCGACGCCGTCCGCATGGGCGACTACGCGAAACGCAGGCCAACCCAACTCTCCGGCGGCCAGCAGCAGCGCGTCGCCCTCGCCCGCGCCCTCGTCGTCCGCCCCGATGTGCTGCTGCTCGACGAGCCGCTCTCGAACCTCGACGCCAAACTCCGCATCGAACTGCGCGCCGAGATCCGGCGCGTCTGCAAGCAGGCCGGCCTCACCACCGTCTACGTCACCCACGACCAGAAGGAGGCCCTCAGCATGGCCGACCGCGTCGCCATCATGGACGCGGGCCGCGTCGTGCAACTCGGCGCGCCGGCCGACCTCTACCGCCGCCCACGCTCGCGCTTCGTCGCCGAGTTCCTGGGCGAGACCAACTTCCTCGAAGCCGAAGTCCTGGGCGTCGAGGGCGGCCTCGCACGCCTCCGCACCCCCGCCGGTGAACTCGCCGCCTTCATCGCCGATGACGGACCTCAAGCCGCGAACGATCGCCCCGCCCCGGCCTCCCACGTCACGCTCAGCATCCGCCCCGAAGCCATCCGCCTGCTCCCCCCTCCTCAGGACTCAGGACTCAGGTCTCAGGACTCAGGACTCAGGTCTCAGGACTCAGGACTCAGGTCTCAGGACTCAGGACTCAGGTCTCAGGACTCAGGACTCAGGTCTCAGGACTCAGG
>DAOMNQ010000026.1:0-41683 GCA_035443945.1 Phycisphaerales bacterium
CCGTCGTCGCGCAGGCCTACCACGCCGGTCCGCACGAGTGCGGCATCACCTGGGTCCGCGACCCGCACGCGCCGCCGGGCCGCATCGGACGCATCTACGCCGTCACCCGCAAGGACTTCCCCGTCGTCAACGGCGACGGCCGCCACACCATCGAGGAACTCGTCCTTCGCGACCGCCGATTCCGCAGGCAGTCCCCCGTCTTTCTCGCCCGCTTCGCCGGCTCGCGTGCCTGGGTGCCGGCGCACGGCCAGCGCGTGCGCCTCGCCCAGTCCGGCAACCACGCCCAGGGCACTCTCTTCCGCGACGGCGCGGACCTCATCACCCCCGTCCTCGAAGCCCGCATCGACTCCATCATCGCCGCCTACACCTCCCCCGTCGGCACCACCACCGACCCAGGGATCGACTACGCACGTCTCGACCTTCGGTACGAGTCCGACGATCTGCTCCGTCAGGGCCGCGGCCTCGGCATCGTCGAACTCAACGGCACCACCGGCGAGCCGACCAACCTCTACGACCCGTGCCGATCCGTCGTCTGGGCGTACTCCGTGCTCTTCGGGCAGTGGTCGCGGCTGTACCGGCTGGGGGCGGTGCGTCGAGGCAGGGGGGTCAGGCCGATTGGGTTTCGTTCGCTACTGGCCGCATGGCGGCGGTTCGCCCGGGGTAGACCCCCCCTCAGTGTGGCGGACTAGCCCGCGGCCTCTTCTGTGTTCCCGCTGGCTTGCTGAACCCGATCTGACGTATAATGCGAACAGGGGGATACGGAGGGCCGGTTCTGGCCTTCCTGCGTCGTGTACGTCCCGATCACGAAGGGCGCGGCCGAACGCGGTCGTCACAGGCCCCGGACAGGCAGATACAGAGGAGACGCCTCATGGCACACAGAGCACGCCGCGGATTCACGCTGATCGAACTGCTCGTCGTCATCGCCATCATCGCCCTGCTGATCGGCATCCTGCTCCCGGCCCTGGGCGAAGCACGGCGAGCGGCACAGAACGTCGTCAGCCAGTCGAACCTCAGCCAGTTGGTGAAGGTCGGGCTGCTCTACACCGGCGAGCACAAAGGCTCGATGATCAACCCGTTCGTCGCGCCCGGTGAACGAGGACCGAGGAGCGACATCAACGACGGCAACAACGCATGGAATGCGGTTCTGAAGCAGAGTTCGCTCGACATCCCCGGGGCTTTCAGGTTCCACAATGTCAGCCCCAATCCGGCGTACAACAGCGAGATGTACGCCTTTCACTGGTACTCACTCACGGCGGACTGGATGAGTCAGGGTGACTACGCCTCCGACGTCCAGTTCTCCCCCGCGGACGCCGATCCGAAACGTCGGATGTGGGACTGGCTCGGCAGGTACCAGCACGAGGAGGTCATCTGGGATACTTCGTATGTGTACTCCCCGACTATGTGGTTCTCCGCCGCACGCTACCATAATCGGCCTCGTGCTTCGGCGTCTGGCACCGCGGCCGAGGCGATGGTTCGACGGAACAAGATCGACGACATCACCTTCCCCGAGGTCAAAGTGATGATGTGGGAACGCTTTGACACGAGCCAGAAGCGACGGAACCAGATCGCGTACACGAGCCCGGACGCGTCCACCGGTACGCCAGTCGGAACACGCCAGCACTTTCCGAACTGGAACAACCCCGCGGCAAATCCGACGATCGGCCTCGTCGATGGCAGCGTTACCCGCTACAAACTCGACGATGTCTATGTCGCCATTCGGGACAACAACCAGCCCGGCACCAAGGATGCGCTCACGCCGACCGACCTCTGGGATCCGGCGTATCAAGTGTTGTACTACTACGACATGGCGAGAGACGGCCTGGAGAACGGGCAGGCAGGCACGTACGCCAGCCCCGGTGTCTACCCCGCCTTCTTCTGGGCCACCAAGAACGGCGTCCAAGGCCGCGACATCATCCGCTGAGCAACAGTCCGCACGCTCTCGACTGGCGCGGGCGCGTCGGCACACCAACCCGCCCGGTTCTGCTCGAATTGGGACTCCACATGGACGAGAAACGCAAGAAACTGATCCTCGGCATCGCGGCTGGCGTCATCGGCCTCCTCGCCGTCATCCTTACCGCCCGTGCGATGTTCGGCGGAGGTGCCGAGCCAAAGAGTGCCGAACTCGAGCGCATACAGCGTGAAGGCTCACGAACCCCTCCTCCGCCCTCCTCCACGGACACCGATTTGCCCGCAGAGCCACCCGGGAGCGGAAGAACGCGGTCAGGAGGATAGTAACAGAGAGTCCGAACCTACTCGCTGGCTGCAACGGGACACCCATCTTGTCTGCGACCAAACGCGTATGCAACACGGAAATGCATCAATGGGCGCAGTATGTGTGCTTCGGCTTCGCTCTCTCGCCACATGGCATCGCATCTGTGCTTTGTTTTCCACGCTTGCCACGCCTCGGATCGACGCTTCCTGCCGGATGGAGGATGTTCAGCTGGGAACCACGCTTTGCCGTCTCCTCTTCGTGTTTCTCTGCTCGCTGATCGCCGCTCCAGCATATCTGTTCGGACAGCCCTTGGACCCGAACGAGCGAGCACGATGCTTCAAGCTCATCGACGAATGGCGACACAAGACGATCTACGAGATTGAAGTTGACATCGACTGGGGCGGATGGTCAGTGACATCTGCTCCAAGCTCGGTGCTCACGGCGATCATCGGAACCGATGGCGGTTATATCTGCTGTGACGCGGTTTGCGTAGGCGAGGGCAGTTTCGATTCAACGGCATTCGTCTTCATTGGTTCCGACGATGATGCTGCGGACCTTGTCGACCGCTCGATTTTGGCTGGAGTCGTGTACCAGGAAGGGTGGAACGAAGTCTATCGATCGGCCAGCGTGAACTCGCTCGACGCATATCAGGCGATCACGAACCGATTCTACAAGTACGAGGACGACACTGCGGGTTGCTGTTATCCGTGCCGAGAATGGGGGTACGCACTGATTAGCGGGTACTCAGTCTCTATCCGCAACTACGAGGTTGAACGAACCGGACCTGGTGACATGTCGTACACCAAGCTCGTGCGATTCTGTCCCCTGCTCTTCTATTCGTTCAAAGACGACTCGGGTTGCTGTATTGAGGTTGAGCCGGAGTGCCACGGAGATCGCCTGTCGTACGAGGAGATCGAGGGTAGGGAATACGCGGGCGTCACGTTCATTTCAACGCGCGCGGTTTTTCACTATGATGAGCAATCCAACACCCCTCCTTCAGAGCACATTCTGCAAGGCGTTCATGCGGTCAAGGTCGATGGGAGCATTGTCCGGCTTGGATTTTTCACAGACTCGGAGTTCGACGAGTTCTCGGAGACGAATGGCTTTGGAGCCTGTGGTACGGCCGGAATCCACGTCGTCGTCGATGATGACGAATTCGTGCGTTTCGAAGAAACCATCGCGACCGATACCTTCGGCTACTTTGACGGCGATATCGACAGAAGCGGCGATCTCGACTGTGCCGATCGAGTAGCGTTCTTCTACGCTCTGAACACGCTCATTGGCGAGGACGGATACAACGCCAGAGCGGACTTCGATCTTGATGGAGACGTCGACAACGATGACAGGGCTGCTTTCGGCTGGCGGCTCTGCTTCGCCGACTTCAACTGCGATGGTGACGTGAATACAATGGACTACCTTGCATTCCTCAATGCGTGGGCCGCTTCAGATCCGTCCGCAGACTACAACGGCGATGGCGTCGTCAACAGCGTGGACATTACCGTTTTTCTTAATGATTACAACGCAGGCTGTCCCTGAGTTCCGGGGCCGTGCGTCCCGGCGCTACGCCCGCACATCCGCCAGCAGCGTCGTGACCGCCTCGATCCCCCGCGCGACGCACTCGCGGTTGGCGTCGGCTCGTGCGAGGGCGAGGGCACGCCGGGCTCGCTCGATGGTCTGGGCGCGCTTGGCGCTCCCCGGCGGGGCGTCCGGACGGGTGTCGAGTTCGCACAGATTGTCGTACTGGTCGGCCAGTTTCACCAGCCGCGCCTGCCACGGCCCGGCCGCCAGCCTTGCGTCGTATTCCGGCTCGCGCAGGTCCTCGCGCAGGATCATGTTCTTGGTGAGGGCGGCGACCGCGTCGGCGACCTCCGGGCCGAAGGCTTCGAGCAGGTCGTCGTAGTCGGTGTCCGTGTCCTCGATCGTGTCGTGCAGCAGGGCGGCACAAAGTGCGACTTCGTCGTCGCACCCGAAGACGACCGCGACGGTGAGGGCGACCCGCGTGGGGTGCGCGTAGTAGGGCGTTCGCCCGTCCTTGCGCAGAGCGTGGCGGTGCGCACGGGCGGCGAGGGAGGCGGCCTGCTGCCAACGCGTGGGGTCGATCGGCATCGGCGTCCTCCGGCGAGTGCTACCCGGCGTGGTATAGGCCCGTCCTGGCCGGGTTTCCGCCGTGCTCGTCGAAGAGGAGAAGGACGTTCTCCGCGCCGGGCTTGAGCCACGGCCCGGGCAGCAGGTACCTCGTTTGCGGCGGGACGCTCTTGCCGGTGGCAGTGGCGACCCAGTAACGGGAGACGTTGCGGCCGTTGAGGAAGATCTGTCCCTTCGTCATGCCCGTGAGGTCGAGGAGGAGGGAACGGTCGTCGGGGGCCTTGAAGGACGTTCTCCACCAGACCGGTCCGCGCCGGCCGCCCGCCTTGTGCTGATCCGAAAAGGCGTGCGAGGGCGGCGGCTCCCAGGCGGCGAAGGCCCACTCCGCCTTCTCCGAGATGCACTTCGATCCCTCGACGATCTGCACCGATGGGGCGAGCGAGGTGAGCAGCGACTCCGCGCCTTCGGGGCCGATGGAGTCCGCGGCGAGGGCGATCTGAAGGGTGTTGTTGCCGCGCCCGAGCGTGCCGGAGTCGAGCACGATGCGATCGGGACCGGGTCGGTCGAGATAGTGGATGGGCTTGTTGTTGAGGAGCACGAGGCCGCGACCGACGAACGCGCCGACGGTGACGATGATGGGGGTCTTTCGGCGGTGGGCGAGCGTCCAGGTCGCGCGCATGGGGTGGGTGACGTCGCCCTGGCGAACCTCCCAGAGCGGCGTGCGGAACGACATCAACTCGACGGGCGACTCCACGCTCAGTTTCATCCGCCCAGAGCGGAAGTTGGTCGTCTCCCAGACGTGCCCGTACAGCCCCTTCGGCTCGCCGAGGTGCGCCCCGCCCGCGAGCCTGCCGAGGTTGTCAGCGAGCGCGACGAGCGTGTGCTCGGCCTTGCGCAGTTGGAGGACGGGGTCGAGGTCCGCGCCCGGCCCGACGCCGATGATCCCCTGAGACTCGCCGTCGAGGAAGAGGTGCAGGCGGTCCGCTGCGTGCGGGAAGGCGACCTTCACCCGCTTGGCCTTGGATGAGCGGAAGGTGAGCCGGTACCACCCGTAGCCGTGCGGCGCGCCGAGCCTCGTCAGGTCGTCCGGACCCGCGATGACGGCGTAACGCTGGCTCGTGCCGGCCGCGAAATCCTCCGCCGGCGCGGCCTCCCACACGCCGAACGACGGAGCCGAGTTGCGCGTGGCGGACGGCGCGGACGCGACCTTGATCCGTTCGGTCCGGCCTTCGCCGTCGATGCGCGTCATGTGGCGTACGCCCGCGGCCGGCACGGGCTGGCCCGCGCCATCCGCGCCCGACGCGCCGTAGACGACCGCGTCGTCGAGCACGAGCGTTCGATCCGCCTGCTCCTCGCTCAGCACGATCAGCACGATGCCCTCATGCTCGACCACCAGCGGCTCAGCGGACTTGCCCCGCGGGGTTTCCACCTCCAGCGGCGAGCCGTTCACCGACACCACGCCGCGCGCCCCTTCCGGCCCGAAGCACACCAGCGCCCGACCGAAGGAGGCGAGCGAGTTCAGCGCGCAGTAGTCAATCTCCGAACGCCCGCCGATGCGCGTCCCGAGCAGGCACCACGCGACGCCCTGCGACGAGAGCGGCACAACGACCGGCGAGCCGTCCGGCAGCACGATCTGCGCATACCGAGGCGCCCGTGAACGCGCCGGAGGTTCGTCGAAGATGAACGCCACGCCACCCAACGCGCCCTGGACGTGCGCAAGGCTCATGCCGAGCCCTTGGCCCGGGATGGACGCGGGGTCCAGCAGCACCGCCCGCTGGTCGGGGTCGAGGTTCGCAAAGACCCGCGAGAACTGGGACGCGAAGGTGCAAAGCCGACGCAGGGCGCGCCCGGAGTCGGTCAACTCGCCTCCCTCTGAGAGCGGTGCGCTCTGGTCGTGCGAAGCCGTAACGAAGGCTTCGTGCGCTGTGTGCAGCCTGCCGCCGGAGAACCCGAAGTTCGTCCCGCCCGCGAAAGGATTGACGACGAACTGCCCGCCCGCGGCCAGCACCTGCGCCGCGGACCGCATCAGGGCCGGGGTCGAGAGCGGCTCAGGAGTGGGCAAGCCCCAGGACGCCGCCTGCCCGATCCGCAGGTCGATCACGATGCGGGGGTTCCGGGGGCGGACCACGCCGAGTTGGCGAACCGCGGAGAGCATCTCCTCGCTGCCCGACCAGCACTCGATCTCGCCCTCGACCGATTGCCAGAGGTTGTTGGCGTTGATGACCGGAACGCTGAAGCCGGCTTCCCGGTAATACCTGAGCAACTCGCCGAGGTAGGCGTGCGCGAGGTCGTCATGTCCGCAGGTCCAAGCGTGCTCGTTCTGGATCATCAGCAAGGGGCCGCCGCGCCCGCTGCTGGTGACCTGCAGGTCCGCGACCTGTTTGGCGAGCGCGGTGATGTACCGCGAGCACGCCTCGAGGAACGGCCCGTTCTGCGTCCGCAGGCGAAGCCCAGGCAGCGAGGTCAGCCACGGCGGCAGCCCGCCGAGGTCAATCCCGGACCCGACATACGGCCCCGGACGCAGGATGCAGTGCATCCCCGCCTCACCGACCAACTTCACGAACGATCGCAGGTCATTCTCGCCCGTGAAGTCGAACTGCCCGGGCCGCGGCTCGTGCCTCGCCCAGACAACCGGCGTCTCGACCGCGTTCAGACCGGCGTGTCGCGCGGCCCGGATGCGATCCGCCCAGACTTCCCGAGGGAGACGGGCGTAGTGGATGGAGCCGCCGACGATCCAGAGTCGTCGTCCGTCGAGCAGGAGGCTCCTGCCGTCAAAGGTGACCGATGGCATTGGCTCTCCGTCGAAGGTGCGGCGGCCGGGGGCTACGCTCTGGCCCCGGTTCCGGAAGGCTGCCGCGGCCGCCCCACGAGTCCGTGCGGGAGAGGATGAGAATAGGTGCCTGCCGCCCGATCGGCCACAATGTTCGGATATTGTCAGGAGTACGCAATGCTCTTTTTCACACCTTCGCCCCCCCCATCCGATCTGAGCGGCCAGGATGTGTAACCCGGCCACCTTCCATAGTCCGATCGTTGCGCGCCGAACCCGGGTGTGGGCGGGGGCCTGCGGTGCGTGCGCCCTTCTGCTCGCGGCTGTCGGCTGTGGGGGGGGCATGGCGAACATCGACCGTCAACTCGCCAAGGTCGTCCAGGACCGCTCGCGGGCCATGGCCGCCGCCTCCCCCGGTGTCCGCCCCCCGGGCGATTACACGCCGGATCGCGGGCGGACGAGCAAGGCGCCCGCGACGACCAACCCGGATGTCGCCCAGTTGTCGTACGTGCCGGGCGAACAGGCCGAGTCCGCCGACGAGGAACTCCGCCGGGTGAACGAACGTCTGCGCCGGTTCCATGAACAGGCCGCGGCAGGCGGGGGAGGCGAGTTCATCCTGCTGACGCTCGACCGCGCGTTCGACGTGGCCCAACTCGAAGGCCGCGAATACCGCGACGCCGAGGAGGACTATCTGATCGCGGCGATCAGGCTGCTGATCGAGCGCCACCGCTGGGGGCCGCGCCTGTTCAACGATTCGAGCGTCTCGCTCGCGGGCGAGGGCGACGACGGGCGCTTCGAGAACGCCCTGCGTGTCGTGAACACGCTCCGGGCCAACCAAAGGCTGCCCTACGGCGGGCAGGCCGAGGCTCGGTGGGTCTGGCGAGCGACGGAGGACCTGCGGTCGAGCGTCTCCGGGCAGTACCGCCAGTCGTCGGAACTTGTCCTCGACGCGAACATGCCGCTGCTGCGCGGGGCGGGGTTGGTCGCCCAGGAGAGCCTGATCCAGTCGGAGCGAGACCTCGTGTACGCGGCGCGCGACTTCGAGCACTTCCGGCGCAGTTACTTCGTGAGCGTCGCGGACGAGTACTTCCGGCTGCTCCAGTCCGCGGCCCGGATCAACAACCAGGTCTCGCAGTTGCAGAGCCTCCGCCTGTTCGAGGAGCAGCAGCGTGCGAAGTTCGAGGCCGGTCGCATCAGCCAGTTCGACCTCAACAACGCCACCAACCGGGTGCTGCAGGCGGTGTCGCAACTCGCGAGCCTGCGAGAGCAGTTCACGCTGCAACTGGACCGCTTCAAGGTGCGTCTGGGCATCCCGATCGAGAGCGCAGTGCGGCTGTCGGGGGTCAGTTTCGGACTGACCGCGCCGGTCGTTGACCTCGACGAGGCGACACGGGCCGCGCTCGCCTATCGCCTCGACCTCCAGAACCGCCGCGACCGCCTGCTCGACTCGCAGCGGAGCGTGGACGTCGCCCGCAACAGCCTCCTCCCCGACTTGGGTGTCGGCGCACAGGTCGGGCTTCCCACCGACCCCGATGCACGCGAGGGCGGCGTCGCCTTCGACCCGGACGAGGCTCGCTACGAGGCCAGCATGACGCTCTCGCTCCCGCTCGACCGGCAGATCGAGAGGCTCCAGTTGCGGCAGTCGCTGCTGAACCGCGACCGCCAGCAGCGCGCGTACGAGCGGTTCAGCGACGACGTCGTCGTGGACGTTCGCCGTCGCGTCCGCGAGATCGATCTCGCCCGGTTCCGGCTCGATCTCGCGCAGCGGCAGGTCGAGATCAACGAACGCCGGCTCGAGGAGCAGCGCATCCGGGCGGACCTCGTCGACACCCGAACACAACTCGACGCCCTCACTGACCTGCTCAACTCCCAGAATGATCGTGACCAGGCCCTGACCGACCTCCGCATCGCCGTCCTCAACTACCTCCTCGCCTCGGGTCAACTCCGCGTGCGACCGGACGGCTCGCTCGAGCCTCTGCCCGGCATGGACGTTCGCGTCGAGCACACCCCGCTGAACTACGCCCGGCTGCTGGGCGAGGACGACGAGCGACTGCCCGTCGTCCTGGCGCCGGACGAGATCGAGTCCCCGGCGGACGAGCCGGACGATCCGTGATCACGCCTCTGACGGCCGGCGGCGGCCGCGCTCACTCGGCGGCTTCGCGCACCTGTCCCAGGGCGTCGGCCATGTACACGTCGTGCCGCTCCCACCTGCCGCCGGCGTGCAGGTAACTCGACACGCCCCACCCGACGCGCACGAAGCCGAGCCTCGCCGCCATGCGCAGGCTCGCCCCATTCTCGGGCTGGATTCCGGCGAACACGCGGTGCAGCCCCAGCCCCCGCGGGAGGTCCATGAAGGCGTAGTCGAGCATCCCTCGCACCCCTTCGACGGCCAGGCCGAGACGCACGCGGTCGGCCGCGATCCACCAGTTGGCGTCCGCTTCCAGACAAAGCCCGCGGCGGATGGCGTTGAGGTTGAATGCGCCCGCGATGTGCCCGTCGTCGAGCACGCCGATGCGCCGCCATGCGGTGCCGTTGCGGTCGCCGGTCTCCGTCAGGTCGAGTTGCCGCAGGAAGAGATCGTCGTCCGACTCGCCGGGCCGGTGCAGCGGGCTGAAGCGGTCGAGGTGATCGAGGCTGAGCCGGATGACACGCAGGTACTCCTCGCGGTCGCTCTCGCGGAGCGGGCGCAGCGTGAGCCGCGCCGTTCGAAGAAGGGACCTGTTCTCGACGATCACCGGGCGTGCAGGGGCAAGGTCCGCGATCGCGTCGCGTACCGAGACTGCCGGTTGCGTGCTGCTTCGCCGCCTCACGTGCGCACCTCCGGCCTGTCGGGGTGCGGCCAGTCGACGTGGTACGACTCGCCGCGGGGGCGGTCGGCGCGCTCGTACCCGTGCGCGCCGAAGAAGTCTCTCTGCGCCTGCACGAGCGCGGCGGGCAGGCGGTCCGCTCGGAGCGCGTCGTACCACGCCAGCGCGCTCGAGAACGCGGGCGTCGGCACGCCCGAGTTCACGGCGGCCGCGACGACCTCCCGCCACGGCGCCTGCCGCTCGGCCGTGGCCGCGGCGAACGGGCGGGCCAGCAGCACGTTCGGCAGGCCCGGCTCCTCGGCGAAGGCGGCCGCCAGTTCGTGCAGCAACCGTGCGCGGATGATGCACCCCCCCCGCCAGACGCGGGCGATGGAGGAGAAGTCCAGGCTCCAGTTCCAGCGATCGGAAGCAGCCGCGAGGATCGCGAAGCCCTGCGCATACGCGCACAGTTTCGAGCAGTAGAGCGCCTCGCCGACCGCCTGGATGAACCGGTTCCGCTCCGGCGGCCGTGCTGCGGCCGGCCCGCGCAGCCGTTCGCGTGCGGCGGCGCGTGCCTCCGTGTCCGCGCTGATGGTGCGGGCGAAGACGGCCTCCGCGATGGTGGGGGCGTGGACGCCGAGGTCGAGGGCCGCCTGGCTCGTCCATTGCCCCGTGCCCTTCTGGCCCGCCGCGTCCAGCACGATGTCCACGAACGGCCGGCCGGTGGCGCGGTCGCGGTGTGCCAGCACCTCCGCCGTGATCTCGACGAGGTACGAGTCGAGCACGCCGCGGTTCCAATCCGAGAAGACCGCCGCGATCTCGCCCGGCTCGAGTCCGCCGGCGCGGCGGAGCAGGTCGTACGCCTCGGCGATCAACTGCATGTCGGCGTACTCGATCCCGTTGTGGACCATCTTGACGAAGTGCCCGGATGCGCCCGGCCCGACCCGAGCCGCGCAGGCCTCGGTGTTCGGCGCGTCCACGGGCCGTCCCGGCGATCCGCCCTCGACCGGCCTGCCCGTGCGGGCGTCGGCCTTCGCCGCGATCGCGGTCCAGATCGGTTCGAGCGTGCGCCACGCGTCGGCGTCACAGCCGGCCATCAGGCTCGGTCCGAATCTCGCGCCGATCTCGCCTCCCGACACGCCGGAACCGACGAAGCGGATGCCGCGTCCTCGCATCGCCGCCTCACGCCGGGCGGTGTCTTCCCAGTGCGCGTTCCCGCCGTCGATCAGGACGTCGCCGCTTTCGAGCAGCGGGGCGATCTGCTCGATCACCGCGTCGGTCGCGGAACCCGCCTTGACCATCATCAGCACGACGCGGGGCTTGCGGAGGGCCGCGACGAACTCGGTCATCTCGAACGCGGGGAGGAGCGATCCCGGCCCGCGTCCGCGCCACCCCGAACCGAACGAGACGGGGGGCGAATCCGCCATCAGTTGCCGGATCGGCTCGGGCGACCGGTTGTGGACGGCGACGCGGAACCCGTGGTCGGCCATGTTCAGGGCGAGGTTTCGCCCCATGACCGCGAGGCCGACCACGCCGACATCCGCGCTGTCCGCCATCCGGCCCTCACCCGCGGCCAAGCCGCCCTTGCCGGCGGGGAACGGCCCCGCCCCTGTGCCACGCTAGAGGCTATCCCGTAACCTCGGAGAACCGATCTCACCACAGAGGCACAGAGAGCACCGAGGCAGGAATCATTGGTTGTTTTCTCGGTGCCCTCTGTGCCTCTGTGGTGAATCTCGGGTTTCGGGATAGGCTCTAGGCCGGACGGCCCCGCCCGCGGCCCGCCCGGCGTGAGTATCGGCATCGCGGCTCGGTTCGCGTTGTTTCTTCGCCCGGCGGCGGGGGTTACAGGTCGGAGGCGCGTCGTGCGGCACGCCGCCGGGGGGTTCCATCGCGGCGCATCGTGAGTCCGGCACAACTCACGGATGATCCATCACGGCTGATCGGTCATCGATCACGGGTGATCGGTCATCGATCACGGGTGATCGGTCATCGAACACGGGTGATCGGTCATCGAACACGGGTGATCAGTCATCGATCACGGCTTCTCGAGCGTTGATTCGCCGCCTTCCAAAGCCCGAAATGGGCGTTTGCGCCGCCGAGAACCGCGTCGGACCTTCCTGAGGGGGTGTCGCGACCCAGACGAGCGGCGTCCGGTCGGCCCGAGGTCCGCGTCGCTCCACGGCCGCATAACCGGCGCGCCGTACCGGACCACACCGCGCAACGCCCGCGCGACCCGCAAGCAGGCGCCGACACCCGTCCGCCCCTTGTGATGGCTCAGCGGGGACGGGGCAGGGGCGTGGTGTCGGGGCGTTGCGGGGCGGGTGCGGCCGGCCTCTGGTTTGGTATCCTGTCGGCATGGCGAAGAAAGGAGCGGCGGGAAGCCGGGCCGCTCGACCCACACACCCTGAGGGCTCCCGGGTGAGCGTTCGCGATATCGAGCCGGTCACGACCCAGCGGGCCTACACGCTCCGGCTGCGCGGTCCGGACCCGGACGACAACTCCTGGCGCGAAGCGCTGTGGGCGACGCACGAGGCGATCAACGCCGGGGCCAAGGTGTTTGGCGATTGGCTGCTGACGCTGCGCGGCGGGCTGTGTCACACGCTGGCCGAGCCGCCGCCGCCCGCCAATGACAGGTCACGCAGTGAGCAAGACACCAACGCGCTGCGCAGGAACCGGCGTGTGCTGCTGGCGCTGTCGTGGCTGAGTGTCGAAGATGCACGCGGTGCGCCCGATGGCGACCGCATCCGCGTGGCGACGGGTGCCGAGACGAAAGCAAAGCGTGATGACAAAGTGCTCGCGGCCTTGCGCACCATCTTGGCCGAGCGGGGCGTGTCCGAGCCCGAGATCGACTCGTGGGACCGCGACTGCGCCGGCTCGCTCGCGGCCCGCATCCGCGATGATGCGGTGTGGATCAACCGCAGCGCGTGCTTCGATGCGGCCGTCCGGCGCATCGGACCGTCGCTGACGCGAGAGGAAGTGTGGGACATCCTCGAACCCTTCTTTGCCAGTCGCGAGTCCTACCTCGCGCCGGTGACGCTCGCCGACGATGAGGACGACGGCGGCAAGGAGGAAAAGGCCAAGGATCTCGTGCAGAAAGCGGGCCAGTGGCTCAGCAGCCGCTTCGGCACCGGACGGGGTGCCGACTTTGCCACCATGGCCAAGATGTATAAGGCCATGGCAGACTGGGCGCGATCAGCGCCGGACTTTGAAGACGGTCAGGCGGCGCTGACGCACCTGGCCGATGCGCTTACCGACTTCCACCCGGAATCAAGGACCGCCGATGGACTCCTCGGGCTCATCAGCGGACCCGGCTACAAGAGTGCGACACGCAACATCATCAAGGCGTGGGGCGACCGCGTGGAGGCGATCGGACGGACCGAACTCGATCGCTTTGCCGATGTCACGTCGGCCGATCACGCGGGCAGTCTTGGCAAAGTCGGCGGCAAGGGGCGCAGGCCGTGGTCCGATCACATTCTCCAAGCAGTTGAGCAGGAATGTGGCTTCACGTATCTGCAAAATGACGGCCCCGCGCAGCACTCGGAGTTCGCCGTCATGCTCGACCACGCCGCGCGCCGCGTGTCGATCGGGCATTCGTGGATCAAGCGTGCCGAAGCGCAGCGGCTGCGCTTTGAGCAGGACGCCGCCCGGCTGGCTGGTGTGCCTGGCGACGCCGCCGCGTGGCTCGACGCCTTCATTGTCGAGCGCTGCGGTACGGCGGGCGGCGACTACCGCATCCGCCGCCGCGCGATCGAAGGTTGGGACAAGGTGGTCGAGCGCTGGTCCGCGCGCGGGTGCGACACAGCGGACGACCGCATCAAGGCCGCGCGCGGCCTGCAGGACGACCCCGAGATCGACAAGTTCGGCGACATCCAACTCTTCGAGGCCCTGGCGGCCGATGATGCCGAGATTGTCTGGCAGCGCGGCGGCAAGCCCGATGCGGCTGCCCTCAAGGATTATGTCCTGGGCCACGATGCCCGCTTCCGACAACAGCACTACAAGGTTCCCGCCTACCGCCACCCCGACCCGCTGCGACACCCGGTGTTCGGCGACTTCGGCAACTCGCGATGGGATATCGCCTACGCGGCGCACGAAGCGGCCAAGGCGGCAGGATCGAAGCGGGCTCCCGACGCGCGAAACGCCGCGTGGCTGCGCGATCGTCACGGTCTGCGGCTCGGGCTATGGGATGGGTCTGCCGTGCGCCAGGTGCCGATGCGCTGGTCGTCCAAGCGCCTGTCGAATGATCTGGCCCTCGGCCTCGATCATGCCGCCGACACGGTCCGCGCCGTCACGCGCGCCGATCGGCTGGGCCGGGCGGCTGCCGGTCTTGAAGCAGGCGAAGTGCCGACCGCGGCGGGTCTTTTTGCGCTTGACGACTGGAACGGGCGTTTGCAGGCCCCGCGTGCCGAACTCGATGCGATCGCCCAGCGCATCGATCGCTTCGGATGGGATGCGAAAGCGAAGGCCATGCGCGGTCGGCTCTCGTGGCTCGTGTCCTTCTCGGCCAAACTCGAGTGTCGCGGGCCGTTCGTCGAATACGGATTAAGGCATCAACTCATTGATCCAACGCGAGAGATCGGACTGAAGCCGCGGAACAAGAAAGATGAGTGGCGCGGCCTCTCATATCCCTTCTGGCACCCAGCCAACGACGGGCACAAGGGAAACGCGAAGCACCACCTCTCCCGCCTTCCCGGGCTGCGGGTGCTGTCGGTCGATCTGGGCCATCGCTTCGCGGCCTCGTGCGCGGTGTGGGAGGCGATCAGCGGCGAGCAGTTCAAACGCGAATGCGCGGGGCGAGTCATCGCGGCGGGTAGCGCGACGGGTATCTTCTGCCACACGCTGCACAACGATGAGCGGGGTAAACCGCGCACCACGATCTACCGGCGCATCGGTGCCGACACACTGGCCGACGGCACGCCGCACCCGGCGCCGTGGGCGAGGCTGGAGCGCCAGTTCCTCATCAAGGTGCAGGGCGAAGAACAGGCCCCGCGCCGAGCATCTCCGGGCGAGCGAAACGCGGTGCGCGAGTTTGAAAGCAGCATCGGGCGGCTGCGGGCCGCGGACGATCTGCCCTGGCGCGTCGATGAACTCATGGCCGAGGCCGTGCGCACCGCGCGCCTGGGTCTGTACCGGCATGCCGACGCCGCCCGCATCGCCTACGCCTTCATGCCCGGCGGCAAGCGCCACACGCCCGGCGGTGGAGCCGAGGAACATTCGCCCGAGACGCGCACCGCCGCCATGCTCGACGCGCTCGTGCGCTGGCACGGTGTGTGCGGCGATGCCCGCAGCCGAAGGCGCGACGAGCGCGCGGAGAGTGCGTGGGATACTCACATCGCCCCGCGCCTCGCGGCCGCGCTGCCCGAACTGGCCGAGGAGGCAACCGGCCCCGAACGCAAAGCCCACCGCAAGAAGATCGAAGAAGTGTTGAAGCCGCTGGCGACGGAACTGGCCGCGCGCGGCGATGCGGGAGTGCCCGAACTGTTCGAACTGTGGCGCACGCGATGGGAAGCCGACCACGCCCAGTGGCCGGGGCACCTCAAGCGCCTCAACCGCTGGCTGCTGCCCCGGAGTTTGCACGCGGCCATGAACGAATCGACCGGGCAGACCCAGCAGCGCAAGGCCCGACTCGGGGCCGCCCGCAATGTCGGCGGCCTGTCGCTGACGCGCATCGCCACGATCCGCGAACTCTGGCAGGTGCAGAAGGCCTTTCACTACGGGGCGCAGCCGTGCGACCTGCGCGCCGGCGTGCGAACGATCGAAGAAGACTCGGCCGCCGGGAGGAAATTCGGCGAGAAGGCCCTGCGCACCATGGAGCGCATGCGCGAGCAGCGCGTCAAGCAGATCGCCAGCCGCATCGCCGCTTCGGCCCTCGGGCTGGGCGGGCATTGGAAAGAGGTGATTCGTCGCGACCACGCGGGCCGGGCGCTGCTCGACGCTGACGGCAAGCCACGCAGGAAATCGGTGTGGGTCGAGGAGCCGAGCGCCCGGTACGCGCCGTGTCATGCCATCGTCATCGAGAATCTGCGCAACTACAAGTTCGCTGACACCCAGCCTCGCCGCGAGAATCGGGGACTGATGTCGTGGTCGGCTGGAAAGGTGCGCAAGTACCTTGAGGAAGCCTGCCAACTGAGCGGCCTGCACCTGCGCCCAGTCTCGCCGAACTACACCAGCCGCCAGTGCAGCCGCACGGGCCTGCCGGGGCATCGATGCCAGGACATTTCCGTTTCCGACTTCCTCGACAAGGCGTGGTGCCGCAAGCGGGTCAGGCAGGCAAAGGAACGCAAGGAGAACTCGACGAAGGACAGGCCATTCGACGCGGCAGCCCGCTTCTTCGTTGCGCTCGATGAATTGTGGCCCGACCGCAGCAGCATCCCGAAAGCGAGGCGGGAGGAATACGCCGAAAAAGCAAGGAACGCAAAACCCATTCGCATCCTGTCGAAGAGTGGCGACCTATTCGTCGCCGCGCCTCCACGGTCGTGCAGGGAGGTTGGCCATCAACCGTGTCCCATGTGCGACGGCAAACGAGTGATTCAGGCGGATCTCAACGCCGCGGCCAACATCGGCCTGCGGGCCCTGCTTGATCCTGACTTTGCGGGGCGGTGGTGGTATGTCACCGCTTCGATAGAGGATGGCTGGCGCGTGCCCATGCCAAAGAGTTGTGCAGGCGCGGCGTGTCTCGACGGCTGGAAGGTCGCGCCGAAGCAAGGCAAGGACTTCTTGTGCGCGGATGGCTCGCCGTTGAGCGAGGCGGTCAAGCAGGCCACGCAACAGCTGGAGGAAGCCAAACGCGAGCGGGATGCCGCAAAGAGCGCGGCAAAGAAGAAGGGTGCGGACCAAACCCTGCTGGCGCAGACCCAGGCGCGTTACGAAGTGGCGAAGAAGGCCCATGACGATGCGAAGAAAGCAGCGTCGCAGAAGGAGATTGTCAATCTCTGGAAAGACCCGGATGCACGACCGGGCTCGCTCAGCGAAGGCGCGTGGTGGGACCCGGGTGCATACTGGAGAATGGTCGAGCGCCGCGTCATGGCGCGCCTCTCCAAGGCCAACGGCCTTGTGGATAACCCCAAACCCGAGTGCGATGAGGACATCGAAACGCCATTTTGAGCCCGTCCCGGCGCGGCCAGCATCGCCTCTTTCACAGTTTCCGCGCCCGCCGGGCCGATGCGAGTCCTGATGGACGCCGCACCGTGGCCAACCCGGGGCGTGGCCGAGCACGCGTACTGCCCGCGGCTGTTCTATTACATGACCGTCGAGGGCGTCTTTCTGCCCAGCGCCGACACCGAGCAGGGAGCAGGCGTCCACGCACGCGTCGATCGGCCCAGCCTTGCCCCCGCCTCCCCCGCCGAAACCGCCGAGGCGAAAGCGGGCGGACGAAAGAAAGTCGAAAAAGTCAAAGAGCCCGAAGTGGACCCGGACCGCCCCGTCAGTGTCCGCAGTTTGACGCTGACCAGCGAATCACGCGGCCTGACCGCCCGCCTCGACCTGGCCGAGATCAGCGGGAATGCGGCCGTGCCGGTCGAATACCGCAAGGGCCGACCGAAACGAGCCGGCGAAGTCGCGCCCGCCGGTGACGACATGCTCGATGAGCCGCGATTGCTGCCCGGCCCCGAGCCGTGGCCGACCGATCGCGTGCAACTGGGCTTGCGGGTCGTGCTGCTCGAAGAGGCGGGCTACACCGTGCCCGAGGCGTTTCTGTACTACGCCGCCGAGCGCACGAAGGTGCGCGTGGTCGTCGATGACCGCTTGCGGGCCGATGCGCTGGCCGAGTTCGAGGCCGCGAAGAACACCGCCGCCGGTGCTCGCCCCGCGCCGCTGCTCAATGACCCACGGTGCCCGCGCTGTTCGCTTCAACCCATCTGCCTGCCCGACGAGATCAACCACCAGCGTCTGACGGCCGTGACCGTCGAGGGCCGCGATCCCGATGAATCGCTCACACCGCGCAAACTCTGGCCCCCGCGCGATGACGGCATCCACGTCGTCATGCAGAAGGACGGCATCCGCGTCGGCGTGCGCGGCGAATCGGTGCGGGTCACGGACAAGGAAGGGGCCGTCGTGCGCGATCTGCCCCTGTCGAGCGTCGAGTCGATCGCGGTGCTCGGGGGCGTGCAGGTCTCGACGCAGGCCCTGAGCGTGTTCGCAGATCACGAGGTGCCGGTGGCGTTTCTTTCGGCGGCCGGGCGCCTCGTGGCGATGATGGACCCGCTGGGGCCGACCAGCGCCGCCGTGCGGACGGCGCAACTGCGCACGCTCGACAACCCCGCCAAGGCCCTCGAACTGGCCCGCGCCGTCGTGACGGCCAAGATCGCCAACCAGCGCACGCTCCTCATGCGCAACCACGCGGGCCTGCCCGCCACCGTGGCGGCCGACATGGCCCGGGCGCTCGCCGCCGCCGAGGCCGCCGCCGGCATCGACGAACTGCGCGGCCATGAGGGCAACGCCGCCGCCATCTACTTCCGCCATTTCTCGGGCATGTTCAAGGAGGGTGTCCGCGAGATCGCCGACCGTTTCAGCGCCCGCCTGCGCAGGCCCCCGCCCGACCCGGTCAACGCCGTGCTGTCGTTCGCGTACTCGATGCTGACGCACGAATGCACGGTCGCGTGTCGCCTGGCCAGCCTCGAACCGACGATCGGGGCCTTGCACGCCTCGCGCCCGGGCAGACCGGCGCTCTCGCTCGACGTGATGGAGCCGTTCCGGCCGCTGATCGCCGATTCGATCGCCATCTCCGCCTTCAACCGCGGCGAACTGGCGGAGGGCCATTTTCTTGACACGGCCGCAGGCTGCGTGCTGACGGATGCCGGCCGCAAAGGGTTCTTCTCGGCCTACGGACGGCGCATGGACACGGAGGTGACGCACCCGGTCTTTGACTATCGCCTGTCGTATCGGCGCATGCTCATGCTGCACGCGCGGCTCGTCGCCGCGTGGATGCTCGGCGAAGTGCCGTCGCTCGCGTTTCTCACGACGAGGTGAGTCCGTGCGGCGCTGCTACCTTGTGTGCTACGACGTGCGCGATGCCAGGCGGCTGCGGCGCATCCACAGACTCATGAAGGCGTACGGCGAGCCGTGGCAGTACTCGGTGTTTTACTGCACCCTCAAGGCCATCGACCGGGTGCGGCTCGAAAACGCGGCCCGCGAGATCCTCAACCTGCGCGAAGACCAGTTGCTGATCGTCGATCTGGGCGGCAACGAACAGACGGCCCGGGAGTCGGCCACGGTGCTGGGCCAAAGTCTGCCCGAGCAGGAGTCGGGCATGGTGGTGATCTGAGGCCGCCGGGCGGGTTGCCGGTTGAGGCTTGCACGCAGCCCGCGCGGTTGGTATACTGCCGCGGACTGGCTACAGGCCATCGCATTTCCGAGAACGTGTCGTCCCCTTCGATGGGCTTGGCACTCGGCATTCATCCGGTTCGCGTTGGTGGCTGCTCCCCGCCTGGTGCTGGGGTGTCGGGTCATTGTCGCGGTCATTGGCAAGTTGGTTGATTTCGGCCCCCCGGCCGGGGGCTCGGTGCGAGGGGGGTGTGTTCTGCGCACCGCTCCCGCGAGTGCGAAGGTGGTGAAGGGGGGGCCGGGGCACGCTCGCGGACGCGTTTTTCGCGGCGTTTTTCGCTCGTATCGATCGCGACGGACCCTCTTGCCGGGCCTGCGAGAGCCCCGATCCGGCTCCCTCTCGCAAACCGCCTCGCAAGTGCCTGCCCGGCAACATGTTGCGAGTGCGGCGGCCGCATCAACCAACGCGGCCCCGATGAATGGACACGATTTTGTTACGCCCAAGCGCAACGCGAGCGTAACGGCCGCATCAACCAACGCGGCCCCGATGAATGGACACGCTAGCACGCTCAGTGCGGGTTCTGCCGAGGAGAGAGCCGCATCAACCAACGCGGCCCCGATGAATGGACACCGCCGCTCCGTCCGACAAACGTGGTGCCAGGCAGGCCGCATCAACCAACGCGGCCCCGATGAATGGACACCTGTACCGACCGGGCCTTGCCCTTCTCCAGCCGCGCCGCATCAACCAACGCGGCCCCGATGAATGGACACCTTTACTCACGTTGGCGGCGTTCGCAGACTCCGCCGCCGCATCAACCAACGCGGCCCCGATGAATGGACACGGGCGCGGCTCGCCGGCGGCCACGGGCGAAAAGTTGCCGCATCAACCAACGCGGCCCCGATGAATGGACACGCGGCACAACAGTCGGGCGTCGAGTTCCAACGGCGCCGCATCAACCAACGCGGCCCCGATGAATGGACACAACGGGCGTACCGACGTGCTTACCGGCGGACGCGCGCCGCATCAACCAACGCGGCCCCGATGAATGGACACGCCGTCTCCCTTCTCGGTCGTCACGATCGATACGCGGCCGCATCAACCAACGCGGCCCCGATGAATGGACACTGAACCCACCGCTCGCTGGCCGCGAGCAACCTCTCGCCGCATCAACCAACGCGGCCCCGATGAATGGACACACAGGGGCCAAACCCGGCCACTAGCCTCTCGGGCGCCGCATCAACCAACGCGGCCCCGATGAATGGACACGTGGTCTGCGGCAACGCGGAAGAACTGGCCGGGGCCGCCGCATCAACCAACGCGGCCCCGATGAATGGACACGAATACGATTCGTATCGTCCTCGGTGCCCGGAGGCGCCGCATCAACCAACGCGGCCCCGATGAATGGACACCCGTCCCGGTCCGACGACCACTCGATGTTGGCCGAGCCGCATCAACCAACGCGGCCCCGATGAATGGACACACAATCTTCTGGGCCTCAACAGGCACCTCGCTGCGCCGCATCAACCAACGCGGCCCCGATGAATGGACACGCCGCCTTCTGCTCGTCGCCGTGTTCGTCGAGGGCGCCGCATCAACCAACGCGGCCCCGATGAATGGACACAGTTGCCCGCTGGCGAGGTTCCGCGCCCCGAGGAGCCGCATCAACCAACGCGGCCCCGATGAATGGACACTCAGCCGCAAAGTTTGCGACGCCCCTCACGCCAGGCCGCATCAACCAACGCGGCCCCGATGAATGGACACTGGGTCATGCTCGTCGGCGCAATCGCCGCCGGGCTGCCGCATCAACCAACG
The DNA here is from genome assembly GCA_035443945.1 of Phycisphaerales bacterium. GTDB lineage: Bacteria > Planctomycetota > Phycisphaerae > Phycisphaerales > UBA1924 > CAADGN01. The sequence goes on from DAOMNQ010000026.1 coordinate 20,922, forward strand.
CGGCCCCGATGAATGGACACCGCAGGTGGGGCAGCAGACCGATTCCGCGTCACCCGCCGCATCAACCAACGCGGCCCCGATGAATGGACACTCGGGCCGGACACGTAATAGTCACACCACCGGCGCCGCATCAACCAACGCGGCCCCGATGAATGGACACTCTGACCGTCTCTGATCTCAATGACGCTCATCGTCGCCGCATCAACCAACGCGGCCCCGATGAATGGACACTCCTTGGGCCGACGTCGGCCGCGTGTAATGCGATCGCCGCATCAACCAACGCGGCCCCGATGAATGGACACACGCATCCGCCGTCCAGCACGACGGCGCGTCCTCCGCCGCATCAACCAACGCGGCCCCGATGAATGGACACGCGCACCCGCCGTCCAGCACGTCGGCATGGCCGCCGCCGCATCAACCAACGCGGCCCCGATGAATGGACACCCGGCACAAGCCTCACGCCCTCTTTGGCGAGCCTATGCCGCATCAACCAACGCGGCCCCGATGAATGGACACGCGCGTCCACCGTCTCGCACGTCAGCGTGTCCGCCGCCGCATCAACCAACGCGGCCCCGATGAATGGACACCGCCAGAACGCGCCGGCGAACTCGTCCGCAGCCATCGCCGCATCAACCAACGCGGCCCCGATGAATGGACACGCGTAGCAGTTGTTCGCCACCTCGTAGCGGGCCCGCCGCATCAACCAACGCGGCCCCGATGAATGGACACCGCGCGATGGTCTCGCCAATGCCGTCGAGATCGTCGCCGCATCAACCAACGCGGCCCCGATGAATGGACACAGCCGAGGTCGGCGACATCGAAATCATCGCGCCGGGCCGCATCAACCAACGCGGCCCCGATGAATGGACACGCAATTCGGCCCCGATCGCGGGGCGTTCGCTGCTGCCGCCCGGATCGGACCGAGAGAGAGGCGGCCGGTACGGCCGTCCCACCGGGGGACGGCGGGCCGGGGGATTCCCAGCCTCTGCCCCCTTCTCCCCCTCCCCCCCCTCCGCGTCCCCCCTCCGCGATCTCCGCGTTCCTGCCGTACTTCCGCCCGCCCACGGCCACGCCGCGCAGGCATCCGCGGGCGGACCCGGCAACGCGGGCGGGAAAACTTCCAAACTTCCCCAAAGCCGGTCCCGCGTCGTGCTGACGCTCCTCTGTCCCGGCGCGCGCCGGGGCGCACACACACCCACGCGAGCGAACGCTCGCCACGGAAGATAAGGAGCGTCGCATGGCCGTCCTTCTGCCCTCAAAGATCCGAATGATCGAGTGGTTCGAGCAGCGCATCCCCGTCTGGACCACCAACCCGACCGCCATCGGGCTGACGATGGGGCAGGTCACACAACTCCTCTCACGCACCGCGGCGGCGCGGTCCGCCTATCAGAACGCCCAGGCCGCCCGCAACGAGAGCAGGAGCAAGGCCGTCCTCTTCCACGACGCCACCGGCAACCTCCGCGACTACGGCGCGGACCTCATCAAGACCATCAAGGCCTACGCCGAGACCACCGAAGACCCCTCCGTGTACGCCGAGGCCGACGTGCCCCCGCCCGCGCAGCCCTCACCCCTCGGCCCCCCCGGAACGCCCACCGACATCGTCACCACCATCAACAACCGCGGCTACGTCGAGATCCGCTGGAAGGCCGACAACGCCGCAAACAGCAGCGGTGCGTACTTCAGGATCGAACGCCGACTCAGCGACGAGCAGGCCTTCCGACTCCTCGGCACCACCGGCCACAAGACCTTCACCGACGAGACCATCCCCGTCGGCACCCACCAGGCCACCTACATCATCACCCCGTGCCGCGGCGACGCCTCCGGCGAACCCAGCGAGCAGTTCGTCGTCCCCTTCGCCGCCCAGGCCGGGCAGCAGGCCGCCCACCAGAACGGCCACCAGGGACTCTCGCTCGCCGCCTGAGCGACCCCGAGCGCAACGTTCCTTCACCAGCACCGGGGGGGCTTGGCCATGACCCCCAGGTGCTGGTGCGCGCGAGGGCGGCGTCGCGGACCCGTGCCCGAAGCCCCCGAGGGCCGCGCCGATCCACCCGCCAAGCCCCCCAACACCCCCCACGATCCCCACAACCCCCCGTCGCGACCTCCTTCTCCCCTCGCGGGGGGAATCCCGTGGGGGGTTCTCGTGGGGGATTCTCGTGGGGGGCTTGCGTTGAGGTGCGAAACCCGCGACAATGCCGGCGGGCCGACGAAAGGGGGAAGCATGGACAGGCGAGCCGCCTTCACGCTGATCGAGTTGCTCGTGGTCATCGCGATCATCGCGTTGCTCATCGGCATCCTGCTCCCCGCGCTCGGGCAGGCTCGGAAGGCGGCGCGGGGCGCGTTGTGCGGCTCGAACATGAAGCAGTTCGGCGTCGCGTGCGCAACCTACAGCGTGGACTTCCAGAATCGGATCGGCACGTACTCGTGGACGCGCACGAACTGCCCGAGCGAATGGGCGGACCTTCAGACAGCCGCGACGGACGTGCAGGCCGCGATGAATCAGGCTGTTGACATCCTCCGTCGGCGAGCGAGTCGCGAGGACATCCCTCGGCTGACGGACCGGCTTCCCCACCGCCGGTTCACGCACCTCGTCATCATGGACTACATGTCGTCCCAGATGCCCGAGCGCATCGCCGCGTGTCCCGAGGACAAGACCCTGATCCGGTGGCAGGATGATCCGTACAACTGGACCTCGTTCCCGCCGGGATCGGAGGCGTTCCGCAAGATGTGGCCCTACAGCTCGTCCTACCAGTGGGTGCCCGCGGCCTGGTCCTGGGACTCGACGGCGGGAGGCAAGGAGACGGTCACCCAGTACTCGCTCGACCACAACCTGTTCTTCGTTGGGAGCGCCGAACTCGGCCGCCGCAACCTGCACGAAGTCGCCTTCCCTTCGCAGAAGGTTCACGTGCTCGAGTTCCACGACCGGCACCACGGGAGGCGCGAACTCTTCTACGCCTACCCCGACGCGAAGGCGAACGTCCTCTTCTTCGATTCCTCGGTACGAACGCCCACGACAGCGGACACGAACAGGGGATTCGTGCCCAACTCGCCCTCATATCCCCTGCCGACCCGTTACCGCTACAACCCGAAGATACTCGGGTTCGAGCCGCCGGCCAAGACCAACGACCCGCTCGGGGACTGGGTCGAGGGTCACTATCGATGGACGCGAGGCGGGCTGCGCGGCGTGGACATCGGCGGCGAAGAGATCAATACCGGCCAGATGAAGTGATGGGGAAGGCGATCTCGGTTCGGCATCAGCGGCCGATGCTCGCTGCGGTCGCGGCGGCGGTCGGTGGAAGTGCCGCGACCCGGGCGTTCGCGACGGCTTCGTAGTCCTGCAGCGCCGCCACGTCCCAGTCCGCCGCCCGCATGGCCTCGATCGCGCGGACCGCAGCCGCAGCCGCGGTGGCGGTCGTGATCATGGGGAGGCTGAGGCGCACGGCGTTGGCGCGAATCTTGCCCTCATCCGTTCCCCAGCCCGTCCGCGTCGGCGTGTTGATGACGAGCCGGATCTGCCCGTCGGCCATGAGGTCGAGCACGTTCGGCCTGGCACCCGCGGCGATCTTCTGCAACACCGTCGGCTTCATGCCGTGCCGCCGCAACGCATCGCCCGTCCCCGGCGTCGTGAAGACCGTGAACCCCATCGCCAGCAGCGACCGGGCGACGTTTACGATCGGGGCGCGGTCCTCCTCGCGCACGGAGATGAACACGCCTCCCTCGCGCGGCAGGTTGACGCCGGCAGCGTGCAGCGCCTTGAGGTAAGCCACCGGCATCGAGATGTCCATGCCCATCACCTCGCCCGTCGATCGCATCTCCGGCCCGAGGACGAAGTCCACGCCGGGGAACTTCTGGAACGGGAAGACCGGCGCCTTCACCGCGAACGTGCCCGTGTCGGGCAGTTCCCGCGCGCCCTGCTCCGACAACGGGACGCCCATCATCGCCTTGGCCGCGATGGACGCCCACGGCGCGTGCTTGGCCTTGCCGACGTAGGGCACGGTGCGGCTGGCGCGAGGGTTGACTTCAAGAATGAAAACGTCGTCGTCCTTCACCGCCATCTGAACGTTCATCAGGCCGCAGACGCGCAGGGCGCGGGCAAGGTCGCGGCTGATCTGGCGGATGCGCTCCGTGAGCCGCCGCGGGAGCGACCAGGGCGGCACGGTGCAGGACGAATCGCCCGAGTGGACGCCGGCGTGCTCGATGTGCTCCATCACGCCGCAGACGAGGGCCTGGCGTCCCTCCTGCTGCGCGCCCGGCGCGCCGGCAGGGGCGAAGTCGGCGACGACGTCCACGTCGACCTCGACCGCGCCGTCGAGGAACTTGTCGATGAGGATCGGAGCATCGTCGAGGCCGCTGAGGTCGAGGGCGTTGGTGACGTAGTGGCGCAGAGCCTTCTCGTCCGGGCAGATCTCCATGCCGCGTCCGCCGAGGACGTAACTCGGCCGCACCAGCACGGGGTACCCGATCCGCCCGGCGATCTCGACGGCCTGGTCGAGCGAGCGGGCGACCCCCGAGGCCGGGCGCTGGAGATGGAGCGACTCGAGGAGTTTGTCGAAGCGGTCGCGGTCCTCGGCGAGGTCGATCGAGTCGAGGCTGGTGCCGAGGATGGGGACGCCCGCGGTGACCAGACCGTGGGCGAGGTTCAGCGGCGTCTGCCCGCCGAACTGCACGACGGCGCCCCGCACGCGGCCGCCGCCGTTCAGCCGTTCCACGACGTTCAGCACGTCCTCGAGCGTCAACGGCTCGAAGAACAGGAGGTCGCTGGTGTCGTAGTCGGTGGAGACGGTCTCCGGGTTGCAGTTGACCATCACGGACTCGAAGCCCAGTTCCCGCGCCGCGAACGCCGCGTGGACGCAGCAGTAGTCGAACTCGATCCCCTGCCCGATGCGGTTCGGCCCGCCGCCGAGGATGACGACCTTCGGCTTCGAGGAGACGCGAACTTCATCGTCCGCGGCCTCGTGCCCCGATGCCTCGATCCCTTGATCCCTTCCCCCGGAGTCAACCCCTTCCTCGTACGTGCTGTAGTAGTAGGGCGTGACCGCCTCGAACTCGGCGGCGCACGTGTCCACCAGCCGGAAGACCGGCTCGACGCCGAGTCCCCGCCTGCGCTCGCGCACGTGCAGGATCGTCTCGCTGCTGATGCGGCGCAGGTAGAGGTTCGCGAGTTGTGCGTCGGAGTAGCCGAGCCGCTTGGCCTCCAGCAGCGTCTCGCGCGGCACGTCCTCCAGCGTCGCGTGCGAGCACAACTCGTCCTCGAACTCGACGAGTTGCGCCAACTGGTCGATGAAGAACGGGTCGATCTTCGTGAGTTCGGCGACGCGGTCCACGCTCCAGCCCATCTTGAGGGCGTAGCGGATGAAGTACGGCCTGCCCTGGCAGGGAACCGTGAGTTTGCGCACGAGTTTGTCGATGGGGATGGGCCACTCGATGGGCTGTCCGTCGGCGGTGCGCAGGCCGGTCGCGCTGGCGGAGCCGGTGCCCGGCTTCGCCCCCGGCGAGAAGTCCAGCACGAGTTGCTGCTCCTCGACGGCGCGCATGGCGGTGAGCCACTTGTCGTTGCGGTCCAGGCCGAAGCCGAAGCGCTTGACGTCGAGTGAGCGGATGGCCTTCTGAAAACTCTCCTTGAAGGTTCGGCCGATGGCCATGACCTCGCCGACGGACTTCATCTGGGTGGTGAGCGTCTCGTCCGCTTCGGGGAACTTCTCGAACGTCCAGCGGGGGATCTTGGTGACGACGTAGTCGATGGCCGGTTCGAAGCACGCGCTGGTCGTTCCGGTCACGTCGTTGCGGAGTTCGTCGAGCGTGTAGCCGACGGCGAGTTTCGCCGCGATCTTGGCGATCGGGAAGCCGGTCGCCTTGCTGGCGAGCGCGGAGGATCGGCTCACGCGCGGGTTCATCTCGACGACGACCATCCGGAACCGGCCGTCCTCGGGCTTCGGGTTCACGGCGAACTGCACGTTCGAGCCGCCCGTCTCGACGCCGACCGCCCGCATGACGGCGATGGCCGCGTCGCGCATCGCCTGGTATTCCTTGTCCGTGAGCGTCAGGGCCGGAGCGACGGTGATCGAATCGCCCGTGTGCACGCCCATCGGGTCGATGTTCTCGATCGAGCAGACGATGATGCAGTTGTCGCGCCGGTCGCGCACGACCTCCAGTTCGTACTCCTTCCACCCGATCAGCGAACGGTCCACCTGCACCTGCCCGATCATGCTCGCCGACAGCCCGCGGCGCACCAGCGTCTCGAACTCCTCGCGGTTGTACGCGATGCCGCCGCCCCAGCCGCCGAGCGTGAACGCCGGTCGCACGATGGCGGGCAGGCCGAGTTCGTCGAGCGCGGCCAGCGCCTCATCCAGCGAGTTCACGGCCCGCGAAGGCGGCGTCGCCAGCCCGACCGAATCGCACACCCGTTTGAACGCCTCGCGGTCCTCGGCGCGGTGGATGACCTCGCGGGTGGCCCCGATCATCTCGATGCCGAACTCGGTCAGCGTGCCGCTGTCCCACAGGGCGCAGGCGCAGTTGAGCGCTGTCTGGCCGCCGAGCGTGGGGAGGACGGCGTCGATGGGCGTCCCGCGCGACCGCTCCTTCTCGACGATCTTGCGGACGGTCTCGGGCGTGACCGGCTCGACGTAGGTCCGGTCGCTGAAGGCCGGGTCGGTCATGATGGTGGCGGGGTTCGAGTTGACGAGGACGATGCGGTAGCCCTCGTCGCGGAGGGCCTTGCAGGCCTGCGCCCCCGAGTAGTCGAACTCGCACCCCTGCCCGATGACGATCGGCCCTGACCCGATGACCAGGATCGTGTGGATGTCCGTGCGTTTGGGCATCGCTCTCCGCCGTGGCTGCGCCGCGACCCCGGCCCGGCCGCCGGGCTGCTCTGTTCGCGTCGGGTTCTGGACTGCCGCTGCCGCGGAAGGGTAAGCGATCCGTCGCTCTCGGGCAAAGCGGCGTGGCAATGGGGTTGCCGAACGGAAGGGGCGGGGTACAGTTCCGCTCGTCCGTCGCCCGGGGCGATGCCCTCGGATGCCCGGGGCCTCGCGTGTCGCGGTTCCTTCCCAAGTCGATCGTCTGTCTCCGCGAGGGCTATACCGCGCGCCTGCTCGCGGGCGATCTCACCGCCGGGCTGACCGTCGGCATTGTCGCGCTCCCGCTGGCGATGGCCTTCGGCATCGCGTCGATCCCGGAGCACGTCGCGGCGGAACTCGCCGCCATTCATCCGTGGCTCACGCCGCCGGCGATGGGCCTGTTCACGGCGGTGGTCGCGGGGTTCCTCATCTCCGCCCTCGGGGGCAGCCGCGTGCAGATCGGCGGGCCGACGGGTGCGTTCATCGTGATCGTCTACGGCATCGCCGACCAGCACGGCTACGCGGGCCTCGCCACCGCGACGCTGATGGCGGGCGTCATCACGGCGGTCATGGGCTTCGCGCGCTTCGGCGCGATGATCAAGTTCATCCCGTATCCGGTGGTGACGGGCTTCACGGCGGGCATCGCGGTCATCATCGCCACCTCGCAGGTGAAGGATTTCCTGGGCCTCACGCCGCACGACCTTGAGGGCCTGCCGGTCTCGCTGCCCGCCGACTTCGTGCCGAAGGTGCGGACGCTTGTCGCCAGCATCGACACGCTGAACTGGCCCACGCTGATCGTCGGCGCCGGCTCCCTCGCCGTGATTCTCGCCTTCAGGCGGTACCTGCCACGCATTCCAGGCCCGATCGTGGCGGTGGTGCTGGCGTCGCCGGCGGTCTGGCTGCTGAAACTCGACGCCTCGTCGGGCGGCGCGGTGCAGACCGTCGGCTCGCGGTTCGGCGGCATCCCGGGGACGCTGCCGCGCCCGCACCTGCCGCGTTCGGCCCGGAACTGATCCGGGAACTGATCCCCGCCGCGACGACCATCGCCATCCTCGCGGGCATCGAGAGCCTGCTGTCGGCCGTGCTCGCGGACGGCATGACGGGCTACCGGCACAAGTCGGACTGCGAACTGGTCGCCACCGGCGCGGCCAACATCGCCTCGGCCTGTTTCTGGGGCCTCCCGGCGACGGGCGCGATCGCCCGCACCGTCACCAACATCAAGGCCGGCGGGCGGACGCCGCTGGCGGGGATGGTCCACGCCGCGACGCTGCTGGTGGTGATGCTGGCCGCCGCGCCGCTGGCGAAACTGGTGCCGCTGCCGACGCTCTCGGCGGTTCTGCCGGTGGTGGCGTGGAACATGAGCGAGATCGATCGTTTCCGCTCGCTGCTCACCGCCCCGCGGAGCGACGTGGTGGTGCTGCTGACGACGTTCGGGCTGACGGTCTTCACCGACCTGACCATCGCCGTCGGCGTCGGGATGGTGCTGGCGGCGATGCTGTTCATGAAGCGGATGGCGGACGTCTCGAACGTGGCCGCGATCACGCGCGAACTCTCCGACGCCAACGGCGACCGGCCCGCCGACGACCCGGACTCGATCGACAAGCGCACCGTGCCGCCGGGCGTGGAGGTCTACGAGATCAACGGCCCGTTCTTCTTCGGGGTGGCCGACCGGCTGAAGGACACGCTGCAGGGGCTGGAGCGTCCGCCGAAGGTCTTCATCCTGCGGATGCGGAAGGTGCCCGCCATCGACGCCACCGGCCTGCACGCCCTCGAGGAGTTCCACCACAAGTGCCGCCGCCATGGGACGACGCTGGTTCTGTCGGGCGTCCACGCGCAGCCGCTGAATGCGATCGTGCGTGCGGGCCTGGACCGTGTGTTCGGCGTGGAGAACATGTTCAGCCACATTGATGGTGCGCTCTCCCGCGCGCGGGCCTTGGTGGAGCCGAAGCCCCACGAGGCGCGCCCCAACGAGCCGCGCCCGTGACAGCGCGTTCTCTTCGCCCGGAGGGCGCGTGTGCGTTGCCAGGGGCGCGGCGAGGCTCCGCGAGCAAGCCCCTGGGAGCAATCCCCCGACCCCCACACCCACCCCCCACCCCCCACCCTCTCACCCGCCGCCGGTCGCCGCGCCCTTCCCGGACGCGCACGATCCGCGCCGCCGCCCCCGCGCCGAGGTTCCCCTCCCCCGTTCCGAGCCGTTCATCGCCCGTGATGAGGAGTTCATGAGCCGTGCTGAGGAGTTCATCACGGGTGATGAGGAGTTCATCGCCCGTCATGAGGAGTTCATCGCCCGTCATGAGGAGTTCATCACCCGTGCTGAGGAGTTCATCACGGGTGATGAGGAGTTCATCACGGGTGATGAGGAGTTCATGACGGGCGATGAGGAGTTCATGACGGGCGATGAGGAGTTCATGCGACGCCTTCCAGACCCCGAAATCGGGCTTTTCAACCCCGAGAACCGCGTCGGACGTGCCCGGAGCCGCCTCCAGTTCCTGACGAGGCCAGCTATTCGTGTTTTGTTCACACCCTCCGTTTGATCTGGTATAGTTCGGGCATGGCGTACTTCGCCCGAACGGACGCCGCGCGCAACCCTTGCCAGTTCCTGGCCCACCACCGTCTCGGTGTGGCGGCACTGGCCGAGCGGTTCGCCGTCGGGGCGCGGCGGGATGAGGCGCCTGCCCCGCTCCGAGGCCAGCGGCTGCGGGACGATGGGGGCGAGGTGCCACGCGTGCCGCTTCACGTCGAATCGTTGCGCTCAGCGTGCCCCCCCCCCGCGCGTGCGAGGATGCTGCGTTGCGGGTTGCTCGCGGGCCGGGATCGATTACACTGCCGTCAAACGCCAGCCCGTGGAGGTCCGCGTTGCGGGTTGCTCGCGGGCCGGGATCGATTACACTAGATTTGCTCTTGACACGCCCGGGCGAAGTGTTGCGGGTTGCTCGCGGGCCGGGATCGATTACACTGAGCCAGTCCACGATCGCGGCGAGTCCGTCGTTGCGGGTTGCTCGCGGGCCGGGATCGATTACACTTATGCCGCCGGTCATTGTGACGGTCGGACTGTTGCGGGTTGCTCGCGGGCCGGGATCGATTACACTGGAGAGATAGGAAGAAACCGCACCACTCCTGTTGCGGGTTGCTCGCGGGCCGGGATCGATTACACTCGATGCCGTCGAGCTCGTCGAGCAGGTCGGGTTGCGGGTTGCTCGCGGGCCGGGATCGATTACACTTGGGGCCAGAGGGGAGGGACCGCACGGCCTGTTGCGGGTTGCTCGCGGGCCGGGATCGATTACACTTTCAAGGCCCGCACCTCGGGCAACATCGCGTTGCGGGTTGCTCGCGGGCCGGGATCGATTACACTGTCGGAAAACGTCGACGGTGCCGTCAATAGGTTGCGGGTTGCTCGCGGGCCGGGATCGATTACACTTGAGCTGCCGACGAAGCCTGCGTACGCCGCGTTGCGGGTTGCTCGCGGGCCGGGATCGATTACACTGGGCTTCGTGTCGAGGAGAGCGCACCCACAGTTGCGGGTTGCTCGCGGGCCGGGATCGATTACACTCCAAGGCGAGCGGCACGTTCGTCGCCAACCGTTGCGGGTTGCTCGCGGGCCGGGATCGATTACACTCCTCGGAGTCATCTCCTTCGCCCTCGGTCAGTTGCGGGTTGCTCGCGGGCCGGGATCGATTACACTCTTCGGCATCCTTGAATCGGACACGAACGAGTTGCGGGTTGCTCGCGGGCCGGGATCGATTACACTTCGTCATCGGCGCGATGGCGGCGGCTCGCAGTTGCGGGTTGCTCGCGGGCCGGGATCGATTACACTGGGAGCCGGTGTACACGCCGACGTGCTGTAGTTGCGGGTTGCTCGCGGGCCGGGATCGATTACACTCGAACGAACCGCTGATGCAACGCAACGTCAGTTGCGGGTTGCTCGCGGGCCGGGATCGATTACACTGGAGGGAGTTCGGCTAGCGAGTCTGCGCGGGTTGCGGGTTGCTCGCGGGCCGGGATCGATTACACTTATTTTGGGAAAATCGTTGACACACCGACCGTTGCGGGTTGCTCGCGGGCCGGGATCGATTACACTCGAACTCGGCGCGGTCCTACTCCGTGCTGAGTTGCGGGTTGCTCGCGGGCCGGGATCGATTACACTGTACGGTGGACACGCTAGCGTGTGGGAGGGGTTGCGGGTTGCTCGCGGGCCGGGATCGATTACACTGGACATCGTGAACGCGCTGGTGCCGTACTCGTTGCGGGTTGCTCGCGGGCCGGGATCGATTACACTTCGGTGCGTTCTCCTGATTGTAGCGATTGCTGTTGCGGGTTGCTCGCGGGCCGGGATCGATTACACTCTGACGTCTACGACGGCCCCGCTGCGAACTGTTGCGGGTTGCTCGCGGGCCGGGATCGATTACACTGATGACCCAGTCGGTCGAACTCGACAGGCCGTTGCGGGTTGCTCGCGGGCCGGGATCGATTACACTTCGGCCGTGTGGAGTCCTTTGCATGATGTTGTTGCGGGTTGCTCGCGGGCCGGGATCGATTACACTCCGCGACCGTCGCAGTCGCGCCTTGGACGAGTTGCGGGTTGCTCGCGGGCCGGGATCGATTACACTACACGCCGAAGTGCTGGACGGTGGATGCGCGTTGCGGGTTGCTCGCGGGCCGGGATCGATTACACTACGAACCAGACTGATCCGCGCAGTAGGCGCGTTGCGGGTTGCTCGCGGGCCGGGATCGATTACACTGACGGTGGACGCGCAAACGTGCTGACCGGAGTTGCGGGTTGCTCGCGGGCCGGGATCGATTACACTTTTCGACGCTGTATGTACGGGCCGCTTCGTGTTGCGGGTTGCTCGCGGGCCGGGATCGATTACACTTCCAGTGGTGCTCGGGCGCGCGCCGGGCGGTTGCGGGTTGCTCGCGGGCCGGGATCGATTACACTAACGCCGAGGAGTTGGCCGGGGCCGCCCCGTTGCGGGTTGCTCGCGGGCCGGGATCGATTACACTCACGTCGTTCTTCGGGCCTCCATTCGTCGGGTTGCGGGTTGCTCGCGGGCCGGGATCGATTACACTGCGGTACTGCACGGCGTGGGTTCCGGGCGAGTTGCGGGTTGCTCGCGGGCCGGGATCGATTACACTGGCTGGGTCAGACGGCGTTGGTCGCACGACGTTGCGGGTTGCTCGCGGGCCGGGATCGATTACACTATACGCAACGCCCACTGGGCAAGGAGACGAGTTGCGGGTTGCTCGCGGGCCGGGATCGATTACACTGGACCGAGGCCGCAGACGCCCTCGCGCGGAGTTGCGGGTTGCTCGCGGGCCGGGATCGATTACACTCACGAACGGCGCGCTCCACCACTCGGCGAGTTGCGGGTTGCTCGCGGGCCGGGATCGATTACACTCCAGCCGCGAACTGAACTAGAGAGATCGCAGTTGCGGGTTGCTCGCGGGCCGGGATCGATTACACTGGACGCCAAGGCGATCGCCGACCTTGCGCCGTTGCGGGTTGCTCGCGGGCCGGGATCGATTACACTTTACTCGCGGAGACCATGTCGGCGGCGTGAGTTGCGGGTTGCTCGCGGGCCGGGATCGATTACACTCGTGCTGTGCGGCGGACACACCGACGTGCTGTTGCGGGTTGCTCGCGGGCCGGGATCGATTACACTGCCGCGTTATTCGAGCCACGAGCAGACACCGTTGCGGGTTGCTCGCGGGCCGGGATCGATTACACTTGCCAAGGTCTAGATTCCACGCCCACACAGTTGCGGGTTGCTCGCGGGCCGGGATCGATTACACTGTCGTCCTCTTCGCGGGCCCAGCCCTTGGCGTTGCGGGTTGCTCGCGGGCCGGGATCGATTACACTTGGCCTTGGCTTCTCCTGTGCTTGCTGCCCGTTGCGGGTTGCTCGCGGGCCGGGATCGATTACACTCCAGCCTGCGCGCCTGCCGTGGTCCCTGTGGTTGCGGGTTGCTCGCGGGTCGGGATCGATTACACTACACGCTGACGTGCGGTCCGGCGGACGCGCGTTGCGGGTTGCTCGCGGGCCGGGATCGATTACACTCGGACGCAACAGCCTGATCGTCTGGCGGTCGTTGCGGGTTGCTCGCGGGCCGGGATCGATTACACTTCGCGGTACGACGGGCATGAGGGACAGCGCGTTGCGGGTTGCTCGCGGGCCGGGATCGATTACACTGTTCGCCAGGTCGGGTTCGTGACGACGGAGTTGCGGGTTGCTCGCGGGCCGGGATCGATTACACTCCCAGCCAGCGCTTCCTCGCTGCCGCAGAGTTGCGGGTTGCTCGCGGGCCGGGATCGATTACACTGAAGGGACACGGCAATGTGTAATCCGGCGAGTTGCGGGTTGCTCGCGGGCCGGGATCGATTACACTGCCTTGGCGTATGGGCCTGGTCCCCTCCATGTTGCGGGTTGCTCGCGGGCCGGGATCGATTACACTTGAAGAATAAGAGAGTCAAGGTAGTCGCCGTTGCGGGTTGCTCGCGGGCCGGGATCGATTACACTGTCGCCGCAACCGCAGGCAGGCCGTAGAGAGTTGCGGGTTGCTCGCGGGCCGGGATCGATTACACTGCCGAGGTTCAGAGGGCGCGCGCCGAGGCCGTTGCGGGTTGCTCGCGGGCCGGGATCGATTACACTAAGCCGCGAGCAGCAGGCCGAACACCGCCAGTTGCGGGTTGCTCGCGGGCCGGGATCGATTACACTGAGTGTCCCCGCCGCACGTCTTGCACGCGCGTTGCGGGTTGCTCGCGGGCCGGGATCGATTACACTGCAGTGTGCGTTCGTACCATACGTCCAGCCGTTGCGGGTTGCTCGCGGGCCGGGATCGATTACACTAACGCCGAGGAGTTGGCCGGGGCCGCCCCGTTGCGGGTTGCTCGCGGGCCGGGATCGATTACACTCACGTCGTTCTTCGGGCCTCCATTCGTCGGGTTGCGGGTTGCTCGCGGGCCGGGATCGATTACACTCATCATCCGCAACGCCGGCGGCGGCACGGGTTGCGGGTTGCTCGCGGGCCGGGATCGATTACACTGGCGAGGTCGAAATCATCGTCCGAGGCGTGTTGCGGGTTGCTCGCGGGCCGGGATCGATTACACTGGAGCACGGCAATCGCGGGCGCATTGCCTAGTTGCGGGTTGCTCGCGGGCCGGGATCGATTACACTCGGGCCGTCGCCGCATCCAAGGAGGCGTCAGTTGCGGGTTGCTCGCGGGCCGGGATCGATTACACTCGTGAGCTGCGCGTGCATACCAAGTTCGCCGTTGCGGGTTGCTCGCGGGCCGGGATCGATTACACTAGACCCGCCCTAAACCCCCGCCAATGCGGGGGTTGCGCAGCACGTCCCATCAAAAAAGCTCCAGTTGGGCGGGTGCCGGCTCGGGGGGCTGTCGGACTTTGCCCCAGAAAACGCGCATCCGCTCGAACTGCTTGTCCGTGATCGTGAGCACCCGGACCTCCCCCTCCAGCGGCACGGCGGCCTGCACCCTCACCATGTGGACCTCGGCGTTCTCCCGGCTGGCGCAGTGCCGGATGTAGACACTGAACTGCATCATGGCGAAGCCGTCCTTGAGGAGGGCCTTGCGGAACTGGGCGTATTGGCGTCGTGCCTGCTTCGAGTCCACCGGCAGATCGAACATCGCCACGACCCACATGAATCGGTACCCGCTCAGGTGCATCCGTCGTCCGCCTCACGATCGCCGTCCTCCGCCGCGGGGCCCCCGGCGCCCTCGGTTGGGGCTGCCCGCTGATCCGCCCGGACGGGGATCTCAAGCAGGTCCGGTCCACCCTCCAACGCCCGCGCGAACGACGCGGCGTACGCCGTTGCGGCCACCTGAAGAGGCCCGGATCGGTCCCCCGTCCGCACGGTCGCGGTCAGGAGCAGGAGCAGTTCGGCCTTCGTGGGCTGGTCCAGCCAGACCCGGCCCTCGGCCGCGAGCATCCTGGCACGGGCGTCCACGATCGGCCGGAGCGGCTCCATGAGGTCGTCCGCGAGGCAGAAGGGGTTGGCCCTGTGGTGGTGCCGGATGCCCAGCGCGGGCAGCAGCCCGGCCGAGACGATCGCCCTCGCCATCGCCGCCCGGAGCGCGGCGTAGCCGTAGTCGAGCAGGTTGTTCGGCGGTTTGGCGTCCGGCTCGCCCGGTCGGCGGCGGAAGGGCGGCGTGACCGCCCGAAGGTCGTTGAACATGGCCAGCCAGTACAGCCGCGCGGCGTGGGCCTCGGTGTTGTCGGGGTCGCCGCTGCGAACGCGACGCGCCAGCGAGAGGAGCCGCGTGCGGACCGCGGGTGCGTGCGGCAGGTTCGCGGCCTGAGCGCGGATCTTCGCCGCGACGATCGCCGACCAGAGCCGCTTGCGGACCGGCTTGGTCGCGGCCAGTTGGGCGTCCAGTCGGGACAGGATGTTCGTGTTCGTCGAGAGAGGCAGGTACATGCCGCACGGCGCGTGGTCGCGGCCGCAGACGACGAGGGCAGTGCCGTGCTCGGCAAGCTGGGCAAGGACGGAGTGCGTGTAGGTCGTCTCCCGCTCGTCCACCATGAGGACGCCGAGATCCTCAAGCGGTATCGACGCGGCGAGATTGAGGGGGTGGGCGGGGAGGCGGCGGGGAGGCTCCTCGCGGCGGAGGATGAGCAACTGGCCGTCGCGGACGGCGAGGTGGCACGGCTCGCGGCTGATCTCGACGGTTCGGCGGATCACGCACGCCTCCCGACGACATTGGAACGGATCGGGGGGGCCGGATCAATCCCTTTCCAGTTCCGTGACGACGCCCAGCGGGCTGACGCGGACTTTCACGGCGTGCTCGCGGCCGGGGGGGGCGAGGGCTTCGAGGTCGCTCGGCGTGACCGCGAACTGCTCACGCTTCGAGTCCGGAACCTTCTTGCCCTCGGCGTCCTTGCGCTCGGTCGCGGCGCGGGCGTCCCAATGCGGGACGACGACGATGCTGCGCGGCTTGTCGAGTTTGGCGACGACGAAGTAGCCGACCTCGCCTGTCTCCTTGTGCTTCATCCAGAGCATCTCACCCTCGCAGAGGCTCATCAGGAAGCGGCCCCCATTGGCGTCGTCGTCGCGGCGGTCGACGAGCGGGTTGGCCTGCTCGATCGCTCGGAGGACGGGCGTGAGTTTGCGCCGATCGGCCTTGGGAAGTTTGCGGAACTCGTCCGGCTTGGGGATGCGGGCCTCGCGGAAAGCGCGGAGGCGGGCCAGCTTGCGCTGTGCGGCTTCGTAGGCCGAGACGATCTCGCCGGAGAGGGCGCCTTCGTCGTTGATGCGGATCTCGATGTGGTGGTTGTTCCCGCCGACGTAGGCCCGCTTCGAGGCGGGATCGTCGTCTGGGAGCATCCGCCCAGTCCCGTACTCGGGGCGCTTCCGGTTGATGACAACGGGATCATTCATCGTGCGGAGCAGCACGACCGAGTGGATGGGGACGCCGGATGCGTGCCTGATCCGTCCGGCTTCGTAGAGTTTCTTGATCTCGGTCGCGGAGAAATCGTCGGGATCCAGACCGGCCTCCTCGATGCACTCACGGAGCCGGGCACGGAGCGCGACGTCGCGGACGATGCCGCTCTTGCCGGGCGGCGGATCAGCGATCGCCGGCTTGTAGCCCGGAGACGAAACCACGGCCCGCGCCCACTTGCGCGCCGTGCGTTCATCGATGCTCTTGTCGCGTTGGCGACGGGCGGCGAGTCGTTCGATGGCCTCGGTTTCGGTCTCGGGCCGCGGCATCCGCAGATGGTTGCGGTCGAGCGCCAGCACGCTCTTCTTAGCGGTGTAGTTGCCCGTGAGGTTACCCGCTCTGTCGAGAACCGGCCCGAAAAGGGTCTCTTCATGGAGCGCGCCGATCAGCTTTCGCTTGACCGGTCGATGGCAGATGGGGCGGGCGCTCCCGTCATCCCCGAAGACGGCTCGCCTGACCGCATCGCGCAGCTCGTCACGAGACTCGAACGGCGCTGGAACGCCGAGCGGATGCTGGCGGCGGTAGTTGTCCATCGCCTCGCCATCGGCGGTGTTGATGCCGTCTTTGTCCGCCTGCTTCTCCCGGTCCTCCCAGGCGATCTGGACCTGGCGCGTGCAGAGTGCGATCACGGCCGCATCGATGGCGTGGTGGCGGTGGTCGCCGCGGTTCTTCTCCTTGCGCTCGCGTTCCTCATCGCCGCTCAGGCCGTGCGACCGTGCGTCGTGAGGGTCGAAGAACAGGCCCCACTCGCGGCGGAGGCGGCTTGTCCACATGCCCTCGGTGGCGTAGATGCGGCGCTCACCGCCGCGCTCGGGCAGGCCCTTGCCATCGTACAGGGCATCGGCGAGGTAGGCCATGACCTGGCGCGCGGCGTACTTGGTCGCGGCCTCCTGCCGCGCTGTCATCTCCTGAATGTCCTTGACATCCTTCTTGAACTGTTCGACCTTCGCCTGGTCGTCGCGCCGGTTGAAGTAGCAGGCCCAGAGCGGCTCGCCCGTCGCGGACTTCACCTCAGATGGCTTCGGTCGCTTGACGTCGCCGTAGATGCCCTCGACCCATGCCAGTCCCTGATCGAAGCCCGCGCCATCGGACCAGTACTGTCTGGGTGTGCGTCGGCCCATCTCGCGGTTGCACCTTGTATGCGAAAGGACGATGTTCGAGAGGCCGTTGTGACCGCCGCTTGCGCGGGGGATGATGTGGGCGACCTCGCACTCCCCGCCGGTGGCCGCCAGCCGGGCCGTCAGCCCGCCCCGGCCGCAGAGGGGACAGACGCCGCCCTGCTGCACACAGAGAATCACGCGGTCTACAGCGGCACGTTGCTGCGTAGAGGTCTGTGATTCGAGGTCGAGTTCGTGGATGATGTTGTTGCGGATGCGGTTGCGGAGGCGGTTCCTGAAGAGGAGCCGGTCGGCGTCCTTCTTGCCCATCTTCGCCTCGCGGGCGAGTTCGATGTAGACCTCGTCGGGCTTGCGGCCGAAGGTCTTCATGTACTCAACCAGATGGCGGCGGACCTCGTGGATGGCCTTCCGGACGACGGGGTTGCCGATGAGTGGGGCGGGCGGCGGTTCGGCGAGAGGCTCGCCGGTCTCGCGGTCAATGACGGGCTTGCCGTCCCGAAGAAGGACGTGCTTACCCATGTAGTAGCGGTCGCGGGCGGTCGCGCCCTTGGCGCCTGTGGCGTAGCGACGGCGCGTGATGTCGTCGAAGGGTTCACCTGTCGTCTGGTCCTTGAAGTCGCCATCGCCCGCGAGCAATTTGCGCGCCTCGATCTGGGTCAACCATCGCGTCTGGCCGGGGCGGTTGGGATCGGGCCACGGCTCGGCGCGATCCATGACGGTGAGGAGGTTGCGCACGGCACGGCGGCTCATGCTCAGGCGTTTGGCGTCGGGCTTGGGGCGCGTCTTCCACGCGGCGACGAACGCATCTGCCTGGGCCTTCGACAGACCGGCCCAGTCCATGACGCCCGCGCGGAGCTTTGCAGCGTCCTCCTCCTGGTCCGGGTCGAACTTGAGGATCGCCCGGTTCAGGCCCTCGCGGACACGCTCCGGCATCGCCGCCCATCGCTCGGCAGAGACCGCGCCGTGAATGATCTCGCGGCTGAACCAGTCGGTGTTGATGGCGCGGTCCTCGTCGTTCTCGATGTTGAACCGGAACCGCGAGGCCTTCGAGGCGCGGCCCCAGCCGTCCTTCGTCGTGCCCATGAAGTTTCGAAGGTCGGTCACGCTGACGGTGCGCTTGGGCCGATCGGCTGGCGGCCCGGTGTCGCCCTTCTTCTTCCGTCCCTTCTCCATGCCGAGCGGGCCGCTCAGAAAGGCCTTGATCTTCGCACGCTCCTCGGGCGTGAGGGGGCGAGCCTCCTTGCCGCGCTCGATGATCTTGAGATTGTTCACCGTTTCGACGA
This sequence comes from Phycisphaerales bacterium, assembly GCA_035443945.1. Classification (GTDB taxonomy): domain Bacteria; phylum Planctomycetota; class Phycisphaerae; order Phycisphaerales; family UBA1924; genus CAADGN01. Next base: position 39,611 of record DAOMNQ010000026.1, read on the forward strand.
CGAGGTAGCGAGAGGCGTCCATGTCCGCGTGGGGGACGCACCGCTCCTCCGGGTGGAGGTTGCAGCGGCCGAGCGTACCCAGGTCCCACGACTGGCGGCGCTGGCCGAAGAGCAGGCCCTTGTGCCTCCAGATTGCATCGCCGGATTCGTCGTCGAGCGCGAGGCGGAGTTCGGGCGTGAGGAGTTTCCCCGTCTGGCCGCCGAAGCCACGCTGCGCCTCCCACAGCCGTGCGAACTCATCGCGGATCATGGGGCGATCGGCGCAGTGCTCGTAGGACGCGGCCTTGTTGCGGACTGCCTCCCGCCACTCGCGCGGCCCCTTCCGGCGCCCCTCGGGGCGTGCGTCCTTCGACGTGATGGGAGTCACCCGCTCCGCCCGCACCATCGCGATGAACTCGCCGAACGTGCGAGCCTTGCGCTCCAGCATTTTGGTGCGCACCGCTCCGATCGCGGCCTTGACCTTCCCGTCTTCCGCTGCCGCTTCGTCGGCCGCTTCTTCCTCGCCCGGTTCGGGGACGTGCAATCCGAGAGCACCCCGCCGCTGGGCCAGATGCAGGAGCACGCGCCCGAACTCGAACGGCATCAACGGCTCATCAAGGCCATTGCGGCGCAACTCCCAGGGGTCCGTTGCTTCGAGGAGTGTCTTGAACTCCGCCTCGGTCCCGGGAAGCAGACCGGCCTCGATCAACTTCAGGCGCAGTTCACGCTTGCGCTGCGACCGCCGGGCGAGCGTGATCCGCGTCCGCCGGGTCATCCGCCGCTTGGCGTTCTTCGGGTCCCCGCGCTTGTCGTCCGACTCGTCCACCCCCGCCGGGAAGACCGAGACGCCCGCTGTGATCCCGCCCACCGCCCGATCAATCCACACCGATCCCACCGAGTTCGAGCCGATGTCATAGCCGAGCACGTTCATGGATTGCCCCCTTGACGGACCTCCAGCCGCCTGTTAGAGTGGGGTCAGTGTAATCGATCCCGGCCCGCGGTTTCACGCAACAAGAGAAATCGCAGGCACCGCCGACAGGCGACCGCCGCAGCCCGCACCCCCGGCCTGCGGCATTTCTATTGGCACTGCCGGGAAAGACCACCTCGCGAGGGACCCTCCGGCGGGCGTGACGGCCCGGGGGATGGCCCGCCTCGACGGCGACGGCCTGACGGACACTCGCGGCCTGCTCGGGTTCCTCGACGAATGGTCAAGGGCCGGGTGACCCCGGCAGCCCGGGGCGACAGATGCGAATGCCGGGAAGTCCCTGCGCGTCGTGGGGTGTTTCCGAAGCGTGACGCGTGACGTTCCCGATGCGGTACGCTCGTCCGCCGTGCCCGGCGGGAACACAGAAAAGTAGAGCCTATCCCGAAACCCGAGATTCACCACAGAGGCACAGAGGGCACCGAGAAAACAACCAATGATTCCTGCCTCGGTGCTCTCTGTGCCTCTGTGGTGAGATCGGTTCTCCGAGGTTACGGGATAGCCTCTAAGAAGAAGGAGGGTGTGGGGGGGTCTGCTTCCAGGGGCTTGCTCGCAGAGCCTCGCTGCGCCCCTGGCAACGCACGTGCGCCCTCCGGGCGGAGAACGGGCGATCTCACGGCGCGCAGGATCTTGTTGGGCATCGTATCAGGCCGCCGCACCGGCCAACGCTGCCCCGATGAGTGAATGCGTCGGGCACAGGCGGGACGCCCGTGCCACCTGTGGCGGCACCAGCAACGCGCCCCCGACGAACGGACAGGGTATCTCGCTCGTCTGCCCTGCCATCGTCCTGCCCTTCCTGTCCCTCGGGGGCATCACGTAAGTCCTTGAAAGAACAACGCCTACAGCCAAGCCGATCCAACGTCGCCAGGGGCGGCAATCGAAGGTCCCCCTCAAGGCCCCGCAACTTCCCGACTTTCGCCAAAGCCGCCTTCCCATCATGCCGACGCTCCCTGATCCCGGCGCGTGCCGGGGCACGCGCGTGCGCCCGAGCGAGGGCACGCGCAACGAGCAAAGAAAGGAGCGCCCCATGGCCGTTCTTCCGCCTTCCACCATCCGCATGATCGAGTGGTTCGAGCAGCGCATCCCCGTCTGGACCACCAACCCGACCGCCA
>DAOMNQ010000027.1:0-40034 GCA_035443945.1 Phycisphaerales bacterium
CCCTCGCCGTGCCGACGCTCGTCCGGCAGGTCTACGACGTGACGGGGGCGGGGGACATGTTCCTGGCCGCGCTCGCCGCAGCGCGGGCGAACGGGTGCACGTGGCCGGATTCCGTCCGCTTCGCCAATGCCGCCGCGGGACTGGAGGTGGAGGTCTTCGGCACGCGTCCGATCCCGCTTCGCCGCATCCACCACGAACTGCTCCTGCGGGCGGGCGTGCTCGTGGGCAAGACCCGGTCCCTCGAACAGGTGACCGTCGAGGTCGCCGCACGCCGGGATCAGGGGCAGACGATCGTCTTCACCAACGGCTGTTTCGACGTTCTGCACGCCGGGCACGTCACGCTGCTTGAGCGAGCGGCGGAGATGGGCGATTTCCTGATCGTGGGTCTCAACGACGACGATTCCGTCCGTCGGCTCAAGGGCGAGGGCCGGCCGGTCAACGCGCAGGACGACCGCGCCCGCGTCCTCGGGGCGCTCGCGGCCGTCGGGGCCGTCGTGCTCTTCGCCGAAGACACCCCGATGCGGCTGATCGAGGCCATCCGCCCGGACGTCCTCGTCAAGGGAGCGGACTGGGGGCGCGACGGCGTCGTGGGGCGCGAGTTCGTCGAGTCCATCGGCGGTCGAGTGAAACTCGTTGATCTCGTCGAGGGTCGATCCACCAGCGCCACACTCGACCGCATCCGTGGGCGCGCCGGCTGATCAGGCCGTCCGTCTACCCGTCCGATCACTTCTCAAGCGCCCCGACCGCGCGTCCGCTTCTTCGGCGTGATGATGAGCAGGCTCGCGTCATAGGTCAGCACCCCCAGCAGGATCGACGCCACCAGCCGGGGCATCCGCACCCAGTACATGTGCGGCTCAAAGGTCGGATTGTCGCCCAGCGGGTCGGCGATGAGCACCTGCCGCCGCACCTTGTCGTACCCCGCCAGCACCACGAAGTGCCCCGCCGGCTCGCCGAGGATGTCGTCATATTCGTTAGTCTCACCGACCTCGCGGGCACAGTTGTACAGAAAGGTCGAGTTCAGTCCCGCGAGTATCGGGATGCCGCGTTTCAGGTATCCCCGCAGCAGGCCGGTGGTCAGGTCCGTGTGCCGCACGCGTCCTCCGAGGCGAAGGAACTCGAGGTAGCCTTCGGTCGCCCAGCGCAGTTGCCGGTCATCGGGCTTGAGTTCGGCCTGCCGCCCGAGTTTCGCGGCCAGGTTCACGCCGCGCCGGAACCAGGTGGGGTCGAAGACGTTGAGGTTGTACGCGTAGATCGTGGCGTTGTACCCCCGCTCGAGGGCGTGGCAGCCGAGCATGACCGCGAGCGTCCCGCCTCTTTCGAGCATCTTCGTCTGGGCGATCACGTCGTCGAGCGGGATGTAGTCGTCGTAGTAGCGGTAGACCGCGTGCAGCGCGGTCGGGCCGCACGTCACGTCGTCGGGCTGGGGCTGAATCTCGAGGCGGAGTTTGGCCATGCTGCATTCGTGAGTGGGAGCCAGTCGGCGAATCCTATCATCGTTCCACGACTCTGGTGGAGGACGCACATGAGCGCGGGTGGCTCGGGATCGGGCGGCGATAGCGTGGTCCGCGTTCGTGGAGCCTGCCACGTCTTCTTTGCCTACGACGTGGGCCTCTCGGTCGATCTCGAGGCGGCGTCGAGGCTCATCACCGAGGTCGCCCAGCGCCAGTTGATGCGCCAGCGACGCCGCGCCGCGACCTGGTTCCAGTACGAGCCGGCCCCGCTGCTCGTCTCGCACAAAGCCCCGCCGATCCGCGTCGGGCGCTTCGAAACGGACGGGGCCGCCGACTGCACGCTCTACGACTTCGGCGGCGCGTCCGTCTGCTTCCGCCTGCCGATCGACGGCCCGCTCCGCGACCTGCCCGCCCTGAGCGACGACCTCTACGACAACGACGCTCTGCTCGCCGAATCGCGCCGCCGCGTCGAGGAACTCCTCGCGACCGTGCGTCCCGCGGTGGCGAAGCCCGGCATCTCGCCCATCGTCGAGGACTACGCCGTCTTCGCGTTTACCGCGTGGGAGCCCTCCCTCGCGGCGGAGGACGTCATAGACCGCCACGCCGACCTGGCGGGCCGGATATTGCTGGGCGAGCGGGGGGAGTTGTCGCCCCGCCAGGTTGCCGAGTGCCTGGCCAGCCGCATCGCGTTCGGGCGCACCGACGCCGCGGTCGTGGACTGGCACGCGGCGGCGGTCTTCGACCCCGAGCCGGGCGACGCGCTCGCCGTCCTCGAACACGCGAACGTCGAACTGGCCGAGATGCGCCTGCTCGACGGCAAACTCGACGGCGTGCTCGAACGGGCCCACGCCATGCTCGCCGGGCGTGGCGAGCGCCGCCTCTGGCCCATCCGCCCCAGTTCCAACGACCTGCGCCGCCTCGCCGTCCTCCAGATGGACGCCGCCGCGCTCTTCGAGGGCGTCAACAACGCCATCAAACTCGTCGGCGATCAGTACCTCGCCCGCCTCTACCGCCTTGCCGCCGACCGCCTGCACCTGCCCGAGTGGGACGCGAACGTGCTGCGCAAACTCCAGACCGCCGACAGCATCTACCACAAGATCGCCGAGTACCGCACCCACCGCCGCATGGAGGCGCTCGAGATCGCGATCGTCGTCCTGATCGCGGTGTCGATCGCCATTGGGTTCCTGCCGTGGGGCGGGAAGTAGCGAGCGATCCCGGAAGTCGCCCGCGGACCGGCTCCACCCCGGCGTTCCGTGCCGGGACTTCTGGGGCGGGGACCGGTCGGCTATCCTGATCGCCGACCATGCCAGACCCGCGCGAAACCCCCGCGATGCGCCAGTATGCGCGCTTCAAGCGGCAGCACCCCGACTGCCTGCTCTTTTTTCGCATGGGCGACTTCTACGAACTCTTCTTCGAAGACGCCGTCACGGTCAGCCGCGCCCTCGGGCTTACGCTCACGCAGCGCACCGAGGGCGTGCCCATGGCCGGCGTGCCCTACCACCAACTCGAGAACTACCTCCGCCGGGCGGTCGGGATGGGGTTCCGCGTCGCGGTCGCCGAGCAGGTTCAGGACCCGAAGGAAGCGAAGGGGGTGGTGGACCGCGCGCTGACGCGCGTCGTCACCGCGGGCACGCTCGTTGACGAATCGCTCCTCGACGATGCCTCCCCCAACCGCCTGGCTGCCCTCGCGTTCGCCGATCACGCCGTCGGCATCGCCGTCGTCGAAGTCTCGACCGGTGCGTTCACGGTCGCCGCGTGCAAGCCCGAGAGCGTCGCCGACGAACTCGCGCGTCTCGGCGTGCGCGAAGTCCTCTACGCCGACACGGCCAACGGCCAGCCGCCCGAGCGTGTCCGTTCCGCAGTCCAGCCCGTCGGCGCAGCGCTCACGGGCCGCCCCGCGTGGCAGTTCCGCGCCGACGAATCCGCCGAAGCGCTCCGCGAGCAGTTCCGCGTCGCCACGCTCGCGGGCTTCGGCCTCGAGGAAGGCTCTCCCGAAGTGCAAGCGGCCGGCGCGGTCGTTCGCTACCTGCGAGAGACGCAGACGCCGGACGGGGGTTCACAGCGCGAGTCCGTTGCGTCGCTCGCGCACCTCAGGCCGCCGAAGCGTGAGCCGACCGACGGCACCTGCGTCGTGGACGCGGTCAGCCTCCGCGCCCTCGAAGTGGAGCGAACCCTGCGCGGCGGCGACGATCCCGACGGCTCGCTCCTCGGGCTTTTCATGCGCGGCGGTCGCGCCGGGCTTTGCCGCACCGCCATGGGCCGGCGACTCCTGCGCGACTGGCTCTGCCGGCCGCTCGGCGAGCGTGCCGGAATCGAGGCCCGCCAGCGCTGCGTCGCCACGCTCGTCGAGGACCGCCGCGCCGCCAAGGAACTCGGCGAGGCGCTCGAGCGCGTGCAGGACGTCGCGCGGATCGGCGGGCGTGTCGCGCTCGCCCGTGCCACGCCGCGCGACGTGGTCGCCATTGCGCGCTCCGTCGAGATGCTCGCCCCGATCGTCGCCGTAGTCGATGCCGCGCCCGCCTTCGCCCCGCAGGCCGCGGCTCTCTCCCGTGTCCGCGGCGGCCTCGATCCGCTCGCGGAGCGCATCGCGGAGGCCTGCGTCGAGTCCCCCCCCCCGCATCTGCGCGAGGGCGGACTGATCCGCGACGGCTTCGATGCCCAACTCGACGAGGCCCGCACGCTCCAGCGCGACGCCGGCGCGTGGCTCGCGCAGTACCAGGAACGCATCGCCCGCGACACCGGCATGCCCGCCCTCAAGGTCGGGTTCAACAAGGTCTTCGGCTACTACGTCGAACTGACCGCCGCCCAGGCACGCGACTTCGGCGACGCGCTCGCCTCTCACGGCTTCGTCCGCAAGCAGACGCTCAAGAACGCCGAGCGCTACGTCACGCCCGAACTGCGCGAGTTCGAGCACAAGGTCACCACCGCTGAGGCCCGCGCCGTCGAGCGCGAGCAGGAACTCTTCCGCGACCTGTGCGCCGCCGCCGCAGGCCGGCTCGACGAACTGCGCGAGTACGCCGAGACCGTCGCCGAACTGGACGCCCTGCTTGCCCTTGCGGATATGGCCGCCCAGCGCGGGTGGGTCCGGCCCACGATCGCGGACGACCCCCTCGTCCGCATCCACGGCGGCCGCCACCCCGTCCTTGATGAGGCACTGGGGCACGACTTCGTCCCCAACGACGCTGAGATCGGGGGGGGGGACGCCTCCCTCGCCCTCATCACCGGCCCGAACATGGCCGGCAAGAGCACCTACATTCGGCAGGTCGCGCTCATCGTCCTTCTCGCGCAGGTCGGCTCCTTCGTGCCCGCCGACCGGGCGACCATCGGCGTCTTCGACCGCATCTTCACCCGCGTCGGCGCGGACGACGCGCTCCACCGCGGCCAGTCCACCTTCATGGTCGAGATGGTCGAGACCGCCCACATCCTCAACCACGCCACCGCTCGCTCCCTCGTGATCCTCGACGAGATTGGCCGCGGCACCAGCACGCTCGACGGCCTTTCGCTCGCCTGGGCCGTCGCGGAGTGGCTCGGAGGCGGCGAGCGTGCCGGAGCCGCGCCGATCGCACTCTTCGCCACGCACTACCACGAGTTGACCGACCTCGAGTCGCGCCTTCCGGGCCGCGTGATGAACCTGCGAGTCGCCGTGCGTGAACTCACGGGCCAGGACGGCCACCCCGAGATCGTCTTCCTCCACCGGATCGAGCCGGGCCGCGCCGATCAGTCCTACGGCATCCACGTCGCTCGCCTCGCCGGCCTGCCTCGACCCGTCGTGGACCGTGCCCGCGAAGTCCTCGCCAGCCTCGCCGTGCATTCCGCTGACCTGACTTCGACGAACGGCCGCCCATCCGCGCCCATCGCGCTGCCCGATGGCCAACTCAGCCTCTTCACCGAGTACCTGCCCCATCCCGCCGTGGAAGAACTCCGCGAACTCAAACTCGACACCCTCACGCCCCTCGAGGCCTTCGATGCGCTCCGCCGCCTGCAACAGCGGGCCGCCGCCACTGGCGACCAGTGATGAGAGGGGAAGCCCGGGGTTGGTTGGCAGGGTCGGCCGTGGTACGCTCAGCGCGGCATGGCGGTCGTTCAGTCGATCTCGCGCCGGGCCTTCACACTCATCGAGTTGCTGGTCGTCATCGCGATCATCGCTCTCCTCATCGGCCTCCTGCTCCCAGCGCTCGGTTCGGCCCGTTCCCAGGCCCGCATGACAGCGTGTCTCGCCCGCGTCCACCAGCAGGGCATCGTGCTGTCGTCATACATCACCGACAACAACGACGCGCCCCCAGCCCGGCGCATCGATTGGAACCGGCAGCAAGAGAGCGGCGACTACCGGCTTTCGTACTGGCTGACCGACCGCCTTCTCGCCGACTACGCGGGAAGGCCCTTCCCCGAGCCTGAGTTCGGCTACCCCTCGCCGCGCGATGAGTGGCGATGTGTCGAAGTCGCCCTGGAAGACGACGTGGACCAGCGCCTCTCACACGGCGGGATCACCCACTTTGCTCCCAATCGGTGGCTCTTCCCCGCCGCGTGGCTCGACGAGGAACTCGGGACGCTCCGCATCGAGTCCGCGATGCTCCCCGGTTGGGACAAGCGGTGGCCCCTGAACCACTGGCGCACGTTCGCGGGCGTCACTCAGCCCGAGTCCCTGCTCGCCCTCACCGACAACGTCCGGTTCTACGACCCGGCGCACAGCCACTTCGATGCTCGCGAGTACGTCGGGTACTCGGTCGAAGTCGTCCGAGGTCCGAACCCTCTGGGCTACGATAACACCGGCAGCCACGACCGCGTCGGACGAAGACCCACGCTCTTCCTCGACGGGCACGCCGCGGGGCTGGATTCCGGGGCGGGCGAGTGGCTCGGGGCGAAGACCAACTACCGTTCGCCCTGGGGAGGGTCGGCCGACCTCTACGCGGGCGAAGTCCGACGCCTGATGTGGTTCGTCAGCCCATCCCACGCGGGCGGCGGGGACGACTGAACGCAGAGCGACGCGGAGTCAGAGTGCCCGCCGCCCTGTCCCCTCCGTCCGGGGTAGACTCGGCCCGATGACCACTCCCGGCACGAGTACCGATCCGATCGACGCTGGCCTCCGACGCGTCGCCCTCGACGAGGGGCTGCGCTGGGTGGACGTGATGGCGGGCGCGAGCCGCATCGAAATCCCCGTCCTCGACCACGGCTTTCTCGCGCTCGTCGACGTCATGCCCCGGCTCGTGCCCGAGGGGCAGACAGCCGATGCGGCGATCGTCCAGGCCGCACGCGTCTCCTACGGCCAGGGCACCAAGCGCGTCAGCGAGGACCGGGGCCTCATCCGCTACCTCCTCCGCCACCGCCACACCACCCCCTTCGAGATGGTCGAACTCAAGTTCCACGTCGCCATGCCCATCTTCGTGGCCCGTCAGTGGATCCGCCACCGGACCGCGAACGTGAACGAGTACTCCGCCCGCTACTCGATCGTCCGTGATCGCTTCTACATGCCCACTGTGGACGCGGTCCGCAAGCAGTCGCGCTCCAACCGCCAGGGCGGCGAGGAGACATTCCGCGTCGACGAGGCCGCCGAGGTGCGCACCGCCGAAGAGTTCGTCGAGTTCCTCCGCACGGTCGAGTCCGCCTACGAGAAGTACCTCGGCCTCACGGAGCGTGGCGTGAGTCGTGAACTCGCCCGCATCGGCCTGCCCATCAACGTCTACACGGAGTGGTACTGGAAGTGCGACCTGCACAACACGCTCCGGTTCCTCTCGCTCCGCATGGACCCGCACGCGCAGCAGGAGATTCGCGCCTACGCCCAGGCCATGCACGACCTGATCGTGCCGATCCTGCCGCTCACGATGGAGGCGTGGCGCGACTACGAGATGGAGAGTCTCCGCCTCAGCCGGCTCGAAGCCGACGCCCTCAGGTCCATCGCCTCGGGGGGCGACGGCGCGATCGCCACCGACAACACTCGCGAGCGGGCCGAGTGGGAGGCCAAGCGGGCATCGCTCGGTTTCGGCGGCCCGGCCTGACCGCCCCGCGGCTCACCGTTCCAATCGCCGCATCCACCGCGCCATCGCCCGGTCCGCAAGCCCCGGCGCAGCACACCCCGCGGCGAAAAGCAGCCGCGCCGGCAGGCTCGTCCACACCTCTCCGCGAGGCCGGCGCAGGCACCGCACAGTCGCCGCGGCCACCACCGAGGCGTCCTGCATCAGGGGCGGCCTCGTCGGTGGACGCTCCGGATTCATCTCGCTCTTGCGAGCCGTGAACTCCGTCCGCGTCCCGATCGGATGCACCGACGACACAAACACGCCGCGCCCCGCCAGTTCGATCCGCATCGCTCGGGCCACGTGGTCCTGCGCCGCCTTCGTCGCCGAGTAGTACCCGTGCAGCGGCGTCCCCATCTTCGCCAGGCAACTCGAGCAGACCAGCAGGTGCCCACGCCCCGACGCCAGCATCGGCGGCAGGGCGGCCCGCAGCGTGTGCATCGTCCCCCAGAAGTTCGTCTCAAAGATCGCCCGCGCCTCGTCGTCCGTCGTCAGGTGGATCGGCTTCTCCAGCCCGTACCCCGCGTTCGCGTACGCCGCGTAGATCGAACCGAACGCGTCGATGGTGCGCTCGACCAGCCGCCGGCAGTCGTCCGGATCGTCCACGTCCGCGCGCACGGCGATCGCACGCCCGCCGCCCCGCTCGATCTCGGCGACAACCTCGGCGAGCCGGTCCTCACGCCGTGCCGCCACCGCGACGGGCATCCCCGCCCGCGCGCACGCCAGCGCGGTCGCTCGCCCGATGCCGCTGCTCGCGCCGGTGATGGCGATGGGCAGCCCACGAACGTCCACGATCGGCACTCGCCTCAGTCCTTGTTGTTGCTCTTGTTCCCGGTCAGAACGTCCTCGCCGGCTTGGCCGACGGCCTTGATGTCCTCTCCCGCCCCCTTGACGGTGTTGCACGCCGACAGGACGCACGCGGCGATCCCGAGAACGCCCGCGGCCAGGAGGGCGGGGACCGCCCGAACGACGCTCCGAGTAGTCATGGGTTCGATCTCCTGAGGTCCGGCCATGGTACTGGGCACGCCGCTTCCCGGCGAGCCGTCCGATTCCTACTTGACAAGCCAGCGCAGTTCCGGGCACCGCAGGGCCGCCGCCGCGATCGGGTACGCCAGCCCGCCGATCGCGACCGCGACCGCGACCGTCGCCAGCCGACCCGACCACGACTCCGGCGAGCCGATCAGCAGCAGCACGCCCCACACCAGCCCCGCCATCACCAGCGACGCGGCCAGCACCCTCCCGCACGCCGCCAGCGTCTCCCCATCGAACGCCGGCGCGTGCGTCAGCCGCTTCGACAGATGGATGAGCACGAGCAGTTGCACCGTCGCCGAGATGCTCGTCGACCACGCCAGCCCCGCCTCGCCCAGCGGCCAGATCAGCGTCACGTTCAGCAACAGATTCAGCCCGACCACCCCGATCGCCACCCGCATCGGCGTGGTCGTGTCCCCGCCCGCGTAGAACGCCCGCGTGACGACGTGGTTCAGCGAGTACGCCCACACGCCCGGTGCATAGCCGAGCAGCACTGCTGCCGACCGGCGCACGCCCTCGTCGCTGAACGCACTGCCCGGGCCGCCGTACATCACGCCCGTCAGCGGCTCGCGCACCAGCAGCAGCCCGAGCGACGCCGGCAGCCCGATGAAAAACGAGAGGCGCAGCCCGCGCCGCAGCGTCGCGAGAAACGCGTGCGGGTCGTCCGAGGTCCGCGCCAGCATCGGGAAGACGGCCGTCGCCACCGCGATCCCGAACACGCCCAGCGGGAACTGGTACAGCCGCTGCGTGTACGCCAGCACGCTGTTCGACGCCGGGTCCAGCGGGTACGCCATCCCGAGCACCGTCGGTCCCAGCCAGACCGGCCACATCGCGATCAGCGTGTCGATCAGCGAGTTGAGTTGGATCGTCCCCATCCCCACCACGACGGGCAGGAACTTGCGCATCATCCGTCGCGCCGGCGCCGCCGCCCGGGCGAACCCACGCCGCCACGCCACGCGCCCTCGCAGCGCCCAGAGCGACCACGCGACCTGCGCCGCCCCCGCCAGCACCGCCGCGATCCCGATGAAGTACGCCGTCCGCACCGGGTCGGCATCGCGCACGAAGAAGTGGGGCACGCCCGCCGTGATCACGAACACGTTCAGCAGCACGGGCGCGGCGGCCGTCGGCCCGAACCGCCCGTGCGCCTGCAACATCCCCCCGAGGATCGCCGCGACGCAGACGAGCGGCATGTACGGCAGCATCAGCATCATCAGCCGCAGCGAGAGCGCCCGATCCGGGTCCGGCGGCGCGAGCACCAGGAACGCCAGCAGCACGGCCTCGCCGACGAGCAGCAGCCCGCCCGTCACGAGGGCCAGCATGAGTACGGTCAGGGTGGCGAAGCGGTCGGCGGTCTCCCCGTCATCGCGAGTCGCGCGGGTGTACTCGGGCAGGAACGCCGCCGCCAGCGCGCCCTCGCCGAACAGCCGCCTGAAAAGGTTGGGGATCGCCCACGCCGCCATGAACGCCGACCCGAGCGCGCTGTCGCCCACGATGCGCGCGGTAACGATGTCGCGGGCCAGCCCGGCGATGCGCGACACGAGCGTCAACGACGAGATCACCCGAACCGCCGACGACAGGCCCTTGTGCCCGGCGTGATCGTCGGCTTGCGCGTTGGGCCGGAGTGTGGTCGCGTCCTGCGGGTCGGTCACGCCGGACAGCCTAGCAGAGCCGTCGCCCCGCGCGTCAGCGGATGAACACGAACCACATCAAGGCCAGCACGGGGAGCAGGATCATGACCGCCCTGGCCGTGTAGCCGAAGAACGACGGCATCCGCAGCCCCGAAGCCTCCGCGATCGCCCGGACCATGAAGTTCGGCCCGTTGCCGATGTACGTCATCGCCCCGAAGAAGACCGCGCCCAGCGAGATCGCGGTCAGCAGGTGTACGCCCTCGGACCCGCCGAGGAACGCCGCCACCGTCCCCTCGTTGATCGGCGTGTTCCCGAACGCGACCTGCAGGAAGTTCAGGTAGGTCGGCGCGTTGTCGAGGACCGCGCTCAGCCCGCCCGTCCCGAAGTAGAACGCGGTGGGAGAGGTCAGCCCCAGCGCGTGCCCGTGCGCCGCCAGGTACCCGAGCGCTGGCGCCATCGTGGCGAAGATGCCCACGAACAGCAGCCCCACTTCCTTCACCGGGAAGAACGTGAACTCGTTGGCGAGGTGAATCTCGCGGTTCGCCACGAAGTACGCGGCCGTCGCAACGAGGATCTGGAACGTCGGCCCGACCGGCACGCCCTCGACCTCGAAGAACGCCTTGAGGAACGGGTCGATGAACACACCCGCGATGATCAGCCCGAGGCAGACCATGCCGCTCGTGCCCGTCAGCCGAACACGCAGCGGCTCGTCCGCCGCCAGCACGGCCTCCGGGTCGATGGCGCGCTGCTTGCGTTCGATCCACGTGTCGATCGTGAAGAAGACGCCCAGCAGCGTCCCGCAGCACGCCAGCCACATCGGCCACAGGTGCAGGAGCGTCCACGAGAACGGCACGCCCTTCAGAAAACCCAGGTACAGCGGAGGATCGCCGATCGGCGTCAGGCACCCGCCGCAGTTCGACACGACGAAAATGAACATGACGACGTGGATGGGGCGCAGCCGGCCCTTGTTGATCCGCATGAACGGCCGGATCAGCAGCACCGACGCCCCCGTCGTGCCCATCACGTTCGCCAGCACGGCCCCGACCGCCAGCAGAGCGGTGTTCACCGCCGGCCGACCGCGCCCGCGCACGTCGATCAGCACGCCGCCCGACGCCACGTACAGCCCGCCTATCAGCGCGATGAAGGCGTAGTACTCCACCCCCGTGTGCAGCATCACGTACTGCCCGTACGACAGCCCGTGGTGGTAGTCCCCAGAGCCGTACCCGAGCAGGTAGTACGCGACCGTGATCCCCGCCAGCCCGAACGCGAAGTCCGGGAAGTGCTTGTGCCAGAACCGCTCGTTGACGAACGGCATCAGGGCGATGCTCATGAGCAGAAGGGCGAACGGCGCGCACAGCCACAGCGGGATCGTCGGCGCCGGGCCGTGGTCGTCGTGGGCGTCGCCGCTGTCATCCGCGTGATTCGCGTGCTCCGGGTCCTCGGGGTCGTGCCCTTCAGGCCCCGAGTCCTGCAACAGCCCCGGATGCAGCGCGAGCGCGTCGTCGCCTCCCCACACGATCGTCACCGGGTCCGGCAGATCGTCCGCCTCGCCGTGCGGCTCCCCGGTCGCGTTCCGGGCCGGCTCCTCGGGAGCGGGCGTCGTCGCGTGGTTCTCCGGTCCGTGGCCCGTCTCATACTTCGCGGGGACTAGGAACGTCAGCACAGCCCCGAGCGTGGCCCCCGCGGCGAGGCTCGCAAGCCACGCCCTGGGGCCGTGAAATCCGTGCGCGTCATGCTCCGTCTGTCCGCTCATAACGTCTCTTCGTCTCGGAGATAGGCGCAGCCGCCCCGCGGTAACTCGGATTGATCTATCGGCTCAGCGGCCCGCACACTCCGGGTTGCATTGGCTCTTTCCGACGGCATCCGCAAGGCCCTCTCAAGGTTATTCGCCCGCCTGCGCGGGTTCGTTCGGCTTCCGGTCTCCCCGGCTTCCTGCCGCGATGAGCCACGTGCCGGCGGCAGCCACACCACTCCAGTTCGCGAACAGATCGGACCACAGAACCGTCCTGTTCACGCCCGGCAGCCCTTGGGTCACCTCGTCGAGCGCAGCGTAGGCCGCGGCGATCGCCACACTCCACACCGTGTTGCGGCGCGAGTGGATCGCCCCAAACCACTCGCATCCTGCCAGCAGGATTGTCCATGCCGCGAAGGCCGCGAGATGGACGAGCAAGTCCAGCCGGAACCCGGGGTCGGGTCCGAGCGTCAGGGCGGGCCAGTGCGTTCCGGTGGCGAGCGCAACGGCGTACACCGCGAAGCCGACGCGGCGGCCACGGACCGGGAAGCCTCGAAGGACACGGACGATCAATCGGGCCGCTCCGTCGCAACCGGCGACGCCGGCGCTACCACCACCCGCACTTCCGGCGTCCGTGTCTCGGCGCCGTCGCCGCCCGCGCCGCCCTCGGTCCAGGTGCGAACGATCGCCTCCGCGAGCGCGAGGTAGTCCGCCGCGCCCGCCGCCCCCGGCGCGTAGTCGAACACCGTCTGCCCGAAACTCGGGCACTCGGCCAGTTTGATGTTGCGCCGCACCGGCGGCCTGAAGACCCGCGCCTGCGCCCAAGGCGACGCTGTCCCGCGGTGCTGCTCGAAGAAGGCGTCCAGATCAGCGACGACCTCCTGCGTATGCGTCGTATTCGCGTCGTGCATGCAGAGCACGACCCCGAGCACACGCAGCCGAGGGTTGACCGACGCGCTGATCGCCGACACGGTCTCGAGCAGTTTGCTGACACCCTGCAGGGCGAGGAAATGGGCCTGCATGGGCACCAGCACCTCGTGGGCCGCCGCGAGGGCGTTGATCGTCAGCAGGCCGAGGGAGGGCGGGCAGTCGATGAGGATCGCGTCGTAGGCCGGGGCGAGCCGGTGGATCGCAGCCGCCAGCCTCCGCTGCCGATCCGTCACCGTCGCTAGTTCGGTCTCGGCGGCCGCGAGGTCCGTGACCGCGGGCAGCACGAACAGGTTCTCAGCCACGCGATGCACGAGCGACGAGGGATCGACGGATTGGTCCAGCAGTGCGTCGTACACGGACCCGTCGAGCGTCCTCGGATCGACGCCGAGGTGCAGCGTCGCGTGGGCCTGCGGGTCGAGGTCGATGAGCAGTGTCCGCAGCCCTGTCCGTGCGAGAGCAGCGCTGAGGTTCACCGCGGTCGTGGTCTTCCCCACGCCCCCCTTCTGGTTCATCAGTGCGACGACTCGACACCCCTCGGGCGGTTGCATGGCCCAAGTATACCGATCAAAGCCCGCTGGCCTCAAAGCCCCCGGCGCTCCGAGCCGCGGGCTTCAGCCCGCGCTCGCGCCAGGCGCGGTCACTCCGTCTTCGTCGCCGACGCGACGCTCTCGACCGAGGCCCGCGTTGCCCCACCCGACGACCTGGCTGCAAGCCGGACCGCCTCCTCCTCGATCTGCTTTCTCCGGGCGAGTTTGATCGCCGTGACCGCGATGTACGCCGCGCACAGCAACGCGAGGAAGTACACGAGTCGCGCCCTGAACAGGCTCATCGCCACGCCCAGCGACGCGAACGCCAGCCCGATCCCGTAGAGGGTCAGGACCGCTCCCTTCACGCCCAACGATCGCTTGAGCATGTGGTGGAGGTGGTCGCTGTCGGGGTCGCTCAGCCGCCGGCCGGCCAGTTTCCGCCTGACGATCGCCAGCACCGTGTCGATGATCGGGACCGCGTAGATGAACAGCCCGGCGATCACGAGGTACGTCTTGCCGGTGTCGCCCAGCGAGAGCACGATCACGATCGTCGTGAACCCGAGCAGCAGCGAGCCGCAGTCCCCCAGGAAGATCGTCGCGGGGTTGAAGTTGTGGGGCAAAAATCCCAGGCACGCGCCCAGCAGCGCCAGGCACAGCACGATCCGCTGCGCGTCGCGCTGACCGTCGTCGTGCAGCGCGAGCGTGAGCGCGACGATCAGCAGGCCGGCGGCGCAGATCGCGGTTGTCCCCGTCAGCAGCCCGTCCAGCCCGTCGATCAGGTTCGAGGCGTTGCACGCACCGAGCACGAAGACGGCGATGATCACCGTTCCCGTCCAGTAGATCACGTCGATCGTCAACGCGGTGCCGAAGAGCGGCACGTCGATCCCGAGCGGGATCTGGTACACCAGGTCGCGGTTTCCCACGAGCTCGCCCAGTGTCGGCGCGAGCACCCCGTGCGCTACGCGCACGCCGACGTCCTCAAACGCCAGCGCGGCCGCCGCCAGTAACTGCCCGCCGAGCTTCAGCCGTGGCGCGATGCCCACCACGTCGTCGATCAGCCCGATCAGCATGATGACGGTCATGCCGAGCAGCACCGAGATCGGCACCGGCGCGGGAACGAACCCCATCAGCAGTTTCGTGCTCTTGTGGTACTCGATCAGCCCGAGCGATGGGAACTGGCACGCCACGTAACTGAACGCGATCGCCGCCATCATCCCCAGAAACACCGCGACCCCCCCCAGGTACGCCACCGGGATGCGGTGCACCTTCCGCGGGTCGTTCGGCCGGTCGATGATGCCGTTGGCGACAGCGAGTTTCCGCATCAGCGGCGTAGCGACCAGCGTCACGATGAATGCCACCGCCAGCACGCCCACGTACCCGTGAAAGATGTCCAGTCGAGAGCCGGCCTCCTCCGCGGCCTCGCCGCCGGCCGCGGCGATCGACTGCAGCAGGGCCGCTTGCTCCTGCTGCAGCGCGTCGAGTCGGCGACCCATAGCCTCCAGGTGCGCCACCGCCTCGGGCGGAATCGTGATGCCCTCGGGAGGCGTCGTCATGCCCGCGCTCCCTCGGCCCGCGACCCCGTCATGGCCGCGGCCACGTCGCGGATCGTCTGCTCAAGCCCGATGCGAGGCTCGAACCCGATCGCCTCGCGGATCCGTCGCAGGTCCGGTCGGCGCCGTTCCAGGTCCTCGAATCCCTCCGGATAGGCCTCGGCATAAGGCACAAAGACGATCGGCGACGACGATCCGAGCACCCGCACGACCGTCTCGGCCAGTTGCCGGATGCTGATCTCACGGTCCGAGCCGAGGTTGAACACCCGTCCGTGGCACGCTCCGCTCGCCACCATGATCGGCAGCGCGCTCACCACGTCACGCACGTCGCAGAAGCACCGCGTCTGTGACCCGTCGCCGAACACCCGGATCGGTCTGCCTGCGATGGCGGCCTCGACGAACCGGGGCAGCACCATCCCGTACGACCCCACCTGCCGCGGCCCGACCGTGTTGAAGAACCGAGCCACCACCACGGGCAACCCGTGCTGGCGGTGATGGGCGAGGGCCAGGAACTCGTCGATCGCCTTGCTGCACCCGTACGACCACCGGGCGATCCCGGTCGGGCCGTACACCACGTCGTCGTCCTCGCTGAACGGGCTGCGGGACCCCTTCCCGTAGACCTCCGAACTGGAAGCCAGCAGCGTGGGCGTGGGTGCCCCGCCCCCCGCTTCGCCCGAGGCCGCGAACCGCAGCAGGTCCAGCGTCTGCACCACGTTCGTCTGCACGGCCCGGATCGGGTCGTCCATCACCAGTTGGACGCCGACCGCCGCCGCGAGGTGATAGACCTCGTCGAACGGTCCTGCCCGCCCGAGTGTCAGGATCGCCTCCGAGAGTTCCGCGTCGATCAGGAGGAGGGAGGGGTGCGAGTGGGGGAGGTTCCCGGTCCTGCCGGTGGAGAGGTTGTCCACGATGGTCACGCGGTCGCCGCGTGCGAGCAGCAGGTCGGTCAGGTGCGATCCGATGAAGCCAGCGCCGCCTGTGACCAGCGCGTGGCGACGGCGCGGTGATGCGTCGCCCGCGATGCGGTTGGTGGGAGCGTTCATCGGCGTACACCCGGTCCGGGAGCGGGGAGGGTAGCGCCGCCCGATCCGGGGAAGCGCCGTTCTCCGTCAGGCCGCGGTGTTCTGGTACTCGTGCGTGGCCTTGATGTTCTTCCGCATGTAGCCGCCCGCCGCCGAGCGGACACCGTTGATGACGACCCCGAGGAACTCGCTCTTTGTCTCAGAGAGTTGGTTCCGCAGGCGTGCGACCATGCCCCGCTTCTCGTTGAGAGCCCGCACGACGAGAAGCGTGGCGTCGCACCGGTTGGCGATCGCCATGCCGTCGCTCGACACGATGGCGGGTGGCACGTCGATCAGGACGAGTTCGTACCCCTGCTGGCGGGCCGCGTCGAGCACTCCGGACATCGCGTCGGTCGAGAGCGTCTCGAAGGCACGCTTGGCGGCCGACCCCGCCGTCAGCACGTGCAGTGTCCCGGAGACCTTCTGCACCGTGCCATCGAGCGTCCCATCCCCCGAGAGCACGTCGGCGAGGCCGGGCGATTCCTGGAGAGCGAGCGCGCGATGCACGCCCGGACGCCGGAAGTTGGCGTCGATCACGAGCACGCGCTGGCCCGAAGCGGAGAACGCAAGTCCGAGGTTCGTCGCGACCGCCGTCGCTCCCGAGCCCGGCATGCCGGCCATGACCATCACGGTCCGGTGGCCCTTCTGCTTCAGTTGCTTCGCGAGCGGGGCGCGCAACTGGCGCACGCTTTCCGCCGTCACGCTCCGTGGGTGGTCGCGGAAGACCGTCGCGATCGACTTGGGCTGGTCCGGGTCCTCCGACGCGTCCGGCAGGATGCCGAGCAGCGTGGTCCTCGGGATGATCGTCACGTCCGACGGCCCCTTGACGCGCTGGTCGAGCATCTCGCGGAGGAAGACCGTGCCGCCGGTGATGCCGAGGAGCAGGAACATGCCGCCGGGGATCATGATGAAGATGTTCGGGAACGCGGGCTTGTCGGGGATGCGCTCGAACTGCGCCACCTTGATCCTCGCCGCGCTGGCCAGCGGGTCCAACTGACGCAACTCCTCGAGGGATGCCTGCTGAGCGCCCCTGGCCGTGATGAACTCCGTGATCTGCTGCTCGATGTTCGTCAGTTCCACCTTGAGTCGGGTCAGGTCATTCAGCCGCTTGCTGTACACTTCCCGCTGCGCCAGGAGGTCCGCCTCCTGCGCTCTCAACTGCGCGATCCCCTTCATCAGGGACTCGACGATGGAGTCGAATCGCTGGCGAAGGAGCTTCGCACGCTCGGTCTGGAGCGTCTGCTCCCACGAGTCGATCATCGACTGCGTCGCCTGGTAGGTTCGGTGCTCGGGCGTGATCCCTCTCTGCAACATGCCGGCCTGGCTCGTCTTGAGCGTCGTGATCTGCTGGATGATCCCTCGGATCATCGGATCGTTCTCGACCGCTTCGCGGATGTCATCGGCGTACGTGATCCCGCCGGGAGCGTTCAGGATTTCCTGGTACCCCTTGATCTGCACCTCGACGGCCTGGATGCTCATGCGAACGCCGGTCAACTGGCCCAGAACGTTGAAAAGCCCCTGCATGGCCTCGTTTGTCCGCTCGTCGAGCGAGTCGATCTGCTCCGAACGAAGCCGAAGATCGCGCGTGTCCTGCAGATCCTTGATCCTCTTGTCCATCTCGCGGATGCTGCGCTCAATCGCCTCGCGCTGCGGCACGTTCAGAATGTTCCGCTGCTCGTTCAGCACTCGTAGGTAGGTTTCTCGCACCAACCCGACGAGGGCGTGCGCGTCCTTGGGGTCCCTCCATCCGATCGACAGTTCGACGATGTTTGTGCCCGGCAGCGAGCGGGCGCGCGTCTTGTCGATGAGCCAGTCCGCCGCGTCCGAAGGCTGGAACCGCCCGGACTTCTCGAACTTCTTCGACCACTTCGGCGCCTGCGCACGCAGGCGCGGGTCGTTCACCACCGCATGCATCACAGTCTCCGACTTCATGTACGCCGTCTGCGTGGCCATGAAGCGTTCCATCTCCTCCTCGCGCGTCGCCGTCGTCCCGATCACCCCTGTCAGCGTCTCCTGCACCGGCAGCGCCTCGAACAGCGCGGCCGGGCGGAAGATCGGGTACGTGATCCGCAGCACGAAGAACGCACCGACCCCGAGCACCGCGCCGGCGACCACCGACGCGGCCAGCAGCCACGCGTACTTCTTCAGCAGTTTGATCGGATCGATCGCCGTCGCTCCTCCCAGCGGGCCGCCGCCCGGAGCAGACCCGGGGGCGGGAGGCGTGAAGGGCGCGGGCGGGCGGGTAGGCGTGGCGCTGGTCATGGTGTCTCACCTTGGCCCGGGCTGGCCCGGGGCGATTCTGGTCCTACGGCGGTCCTTCCGGCAGGGTTCATCGGTCCGAGAACACTACTCCTTGACCCACTCGATGAGATCCTGCAACTCTCGGGTGTATTGATCGTTCAGCTTCAGCCCCTGCTCCAGCGAGGCCTGGAGTTCGCGGACCAACTCCCTTGCCCCGGCCTTGTCCCCGAGGTCTAGTTTCGCGGTCGCCAGGTGGATCCAGACGGCCGCCATAGCCGGCGTGCCGCGGGCGAATGCCCGGGCCTGCTCCAGGATCCTCGCCGCGTCCTCGGATCGCCCCAGCGCGAGGAGCGTCAGGCCCAGCGTGTCCATCACGTCCGGGTTGCCTTCCGCGCTCCGGACCGCCTCCTGCGCGAAGGGCAGAGCCTCGGCGGGCCGGTTCAGGTGCTTGGCCAGCGTGAAGGCGATGTTGTTCTTCAACTGCCAGTTGGCGGAGTCCAACTCGAGCGCCAGGCGCCAGACCGCGAGCGCCTCCTCATACCTTGCGGTGTCGTACAGGACGCCGGCCTTGGCGCGAAGTGCGGCGAACCTGAGCGGCGTCTCCGGGTTGCGTGCGAGCAGGGCGTCGAGAAGACGCAGACCCTCCGACGACTGTCTCGGGTCGCCCAGGACGACCCGCGCGCGGAACAGCGTGGCCCAGTCCAGAAGCCCGGGCTGGCGAGCCACTTCGTCGAGGAACGCCAGCAGGTCCGCGTCACTCTTGAAGATATTGCGCACGTTGCTGTACCACGTCACCATCAGGTCGGGCTGGCGCTCGAGCAGCGTCAAGGAACGCAGCGCGTCGCGCCGAGCGCCGGTCAACTGCCCGCGTTCCGCGTACACCCGTGCCCTCGCGAGCAGCAACCCCGGATCGCTCTCGACCAGAGGGCGGTGCTCGGCGAGAACCTGCTCCGCTTCGGCGAGCGCCGGGGGTTGCTGCGCCAGCAGGATCTCGAGCAGCCGCTGGGCGAGCACGGCCTCGCCCGATCGAGCCAGCGCGGCGCGGTAGATCTGCGCCGCCTGCGGCATGGCCCTCGCACGGACGAACTGTTCCGCCGCGCCGACCCGCAGCATCAGGTCGTTGGGGCGGGCGCGGAAGGCCTCCTCGGCGACGCCCATTGCCTCGTCGATCCTGTTCAGCCGGAGGAGTTCCGCGATCAGCGCGGACCGCAGTTCGTCGAGCGCGGGGTTCACGCGGATGGCCTCTCGCAGGTCGCGCAGCGCATCGTCGATCCGGTCCATCTGCATCAGCAACTGGGCTCGCACCCGCATCGCCTGCCAGAAGTCGGGACGCAGTTGCAAGGCGCGGTCCAGGTCCGCCAGCGCATCACGCCGCAGCCCCGGCTCGAGCGCCAACGCCTGCGCACGCTTCAGGTAGATCATCGGTTCATCGGGCCAGCGCGACACCGCTCGCTCGAGCAACTGCCGGGCCTGCGACGCCTGGTCGCGGCCGAGGAGGACTTCCGAGCGGAGCAGCACGACCTGATAGTCCGAGTCTGCGTCCGGGATGGAAGCGATGGCGGCCTCGGCCTCCGGGTACCGGCCCGCGCGCGTCAGCGCCTCCGCGTGCCTCTTCCGGTACGTTCCGTCCGTGTCGGCCCCGCCGTCAACCACGCGCTTGTAGATGTCCGCGGCGGCGTCCGCGCGTCCCGTCAGCAGGAGCGAGTTTGCCAGCGCCTTGTCGGCCTCCAACTCGCTCGGCGACTGATGTTCCCTCGCCTGCTCGAACGCGCGGAAGGCGGTTTCCGTCTGCCCACGCTGCATCATGAACTGCCCGAGGGCGAGATACCCTTCCAGACGACCTTCGGGCGGCAACTCGACGATGTAGTCCACGAACGCCCGCCGCGCCGCCTCGATGTTTCCCTGGTCGGCATGCCAGCGTGCCGCGAGGGCGACCAGCGATCGATCGTCACGCTCGGCACGCAGTCCGTCCAGGAGCGACTTCGCGTCGGCCCAGCGCCCCGCGTCGATGTACAGGCCGGCCAGCGCCTGCCGGTTCCGCCGGTCCTCGGGCCGCTGGTGCAGGAGCCGCTGGCGTCGCTCCGTCGCGACGGATCGGTTCCCGACCGCGGCCTCCAGGTCCAGCAGCATCTCCACGTAGTCCTCGCTCCCGCGCGCGTAGTCCTCGACTCGGCGCGCCATGTCGAGCGCCTCGTTCAGTCGCTCCATCTGGATGAGCACGCGTAACTGTTCGAGGATGATCGGCACGTCATTCGGACGGATCTCGAGGGCGCGGGCGTAGGCGGCGAGCGCGGCCTGGGCACGCCCCATCGCGAGCTGCTGCCTTGCAAGGAGCCGCCACACGCTCGCGTTCATCGGGTCGCGCCGGGTAGCCTCCGACAGGGTTCCGACAGCCGCGTCCCCGCGCCCCTCCATCGCCTCGAGCCTCGCCCGGAACGTCAGCCCGTCCACGCGATCCGCGTTGATCCGCGTGGCGACCTCGGCGAGCCGCCTCGCTTCACCGGAGTTGCCGGCCGCGACCGCTCGCATGAACAGCACTTCGACAACGGTCGAGTCCTCCGGCGCGATGGAGGCGGCGCGGCGGATCTCCGCCTCCGCCTTCTCAGCCTCACCGTGCGACGCAAAGAGCTGGTACCGCGCGATGCGCTTGCGCACCTCGGGCCGGTCGGACTGCTCGATCAGCGCGGCGAACACGTCGACCGGGCTGTCCGCCGTCAACGCGCCGGCGAGGCGTCGGAGGGTCTCGTCCTCGGGCGACGCCCGGAGGGCGGCGTCAACAGTGGCCCGCGCCCCGGCGATGTCGCCGGTTTCAACGCGCAGGCGAGCGAGTTCGCTGCTCAACCTCGGGTGCGGGCCGTTCTGCTCCACGGCCGTGCTCAGAACGCCCAACGCGGCCGCCGGGTCCGCCGGTTCGGTTGCGCTGCCCTCGTAGAGTCTGGCGGCGCGGATCAGCGCGGCTTCGATGGGATCGTCCGTTCCGAGGATCCCGATCTGCTTCTCGATCGTCGTGACTCGTTCGGCGACCGCGGTGTTCTCGGGCGACTGTGTGAGGTATCGCCTGTAGAGTTCGAGCGCACGCTCGTAGTTTCGCAGGTCGGCCTCTACGTCCGCCAGCAGCAGCAGCGCGTTGGGCGCGTCCGGCGCCAGTTCGAGCAGCCTCTCGAGCCGCTGCTTCACGACGCCGGGCTGGTTCAACTCGCGCGCGGCCACAGCCGCGAGCCACAGCCCCTCCGGGTCGCCCGAGCCGGTCGCGTCGTTGTAGCGTTGCAGCACCGCCTGTGCGCCCGCGAAGTCACGCTCGATGATCCGCGTCTTCCCGTCGATCATCATGAGCAGGGGCGTGTCGTCGGGGACCTGCATCGCAAACTTCGAACGGCGATCCCTCGCTCGCGCCATCCACGCCTCTCGCCCTGCGGCGTCCGTGGCGGTGTCGGCCCCACGGAGGCAGAGGTTGGCCTGTGAGTGCATCGCGTCGATCTTGCGCGCCAGCAGCACATACCCATCGAATGAGACGGCCCTATTGGGCTGGTTCAGGATCAGGTCGTAGGTCGCGATCGCTTCCTCCAGCGCCTCCTGCCCGGCGAGCAACTCCGCCTTGAGGGAGAGCAGGCTGGCATCGTCCGGGCGTGAGGTGAGGGCGGCGCTCACAAGCCCCTTCGTTCGTTCGCCGCGTGAAGCGGGCGCCACGGTGAGTTCGAGCCGCCGCAGGCGATCGAGCGTCCACACGTCAAGCGTGGAGGGATCGAGGCGTTCCGCCTCCTTGAAGATCGCGTCAACCTCTTGGACGTGCTCGGGTGCAACGCCCTGTGCATGCCTGTCCGTCGCACGCGCACTCCGCTCGGCGCCCGCGCGGACATGAGTCCGGAGGGCAAGCCCGCTCAGGCGCGCCATCGATCCCGCACCCGCGTGTTCGAGGAAGGTCTCGACCACGGCGAGCGCGGCCGCCTCGTGCTGCACCGCCAGGTCAGGCCGTCCGCTGTCGCGGCTTCGTCTGGCGTCCTCGAGCGAGAGGATCACGAGACCCTCCGCGGAGTCGTAGTCATCGGGATCGGACGCGATCGCGGCGTCGAGATCGATCCGGGCCATCTGCACCTGATCGTCCGGCGGCAGTCCACCGGCTGCCATTCGGCGCACGACGGGGATCGCGCGGTATCGCCGGAGCCATTGCCAGGAGAGGTCATCGGGGCGCCTCGCCTGGTGGTACTTGATGAATGTCTCAGCCTCGGCGGCCAGCGTCTCGTATCCCTGCCGGCTGTAGCGTCCGAACATCAGTTGCTTGTAGAGCAGTTCGAGGTAGTCGCGTTGTGCCTCGGTGTCTTCGAGGTCCGCAAGGGCGAGTTGCCGGTGCAGCATCCGGTAGTTGACGTGGTACTCGTTCTCGAACTCGCGTTGCGTGGCGGGCACCCACTGTTCGAGGGCGGAACGCCACTTGCGGAGCCACTCCGCGTTGTACGGATCGTGGTTCACGGCCCGGCTGTAGAAGTTTTCCGCCGCCGCGAAGTCGCCCTCGGCCATCTTCGCGTCGCCGAGGCGAGCCAGGTCGTCGCCCGACTTGAAGATGATGAGTGCGGCCAGCGTTCCGACGCCCGCGGCGACGGCCACCATGAGCACCGAGAGAATGACGACGAACTTGACGTTGACACGGCCTGCCATGGTCCACCTCGTCGGCACGCGGGACTTCCGCGGCCCAATCGACCCTTCCTCATGCCCCCGGGCGCACGCGGCGCGGGTTGTCGGGGGGGTACTCGCCGGTCTGGACCCCGACCCAGTCCGGCACGCACAGCATCAGGTCGCCCAGCAGTTCGCCCAGCAGGCTCCCCGCAACCTGCGCGAGTTCCTCTGCCGATTCCACCGTCGCTGAGTTCACCTGAACCTTCAGGTAGTACGCGTAATCGTCGCGGAGATTGAACGCCAGCAGCCGCACGCCTTCCGCGCTCGACACCCAGCCGCCGTTCGCGACGAAGAAGTACCCCGCGAACAGCCGCCTGTCCCCAGGGAGCGTGTACTCGCTCACACGCATCGCGAGCGACTCGGCGTTGCGCGGCAGCCTGACCCGGCGGTCGTCCGACGCGCGAACCCGGTAGATCGGGCCGAGACCGTCGGGCACGTCCGGGTCGAGCGTCCACCCGGACTGGTCGAGCGGGAGCGCGATCGTTCGGGCGCCGCGGGCCATCTGCAGCCCGCCGCCGACGAAGCACCGCTCCGGCACGTGCGGGACCGTGTCGATCATGCCCGTGTAGTACGCGGCGTGCAGCTCGATCTCGACTCGCTTCCGAGGGTCGGCGGGCGAGCGCTCGGCGTACAGCCTCGTCAGGTAGTTGTCGGTTCCGAGTGTGCTCTCCACCTCGACGGATTCCACGCGGTCCGCCGCGATGCGGACCCACGACGCCGTCTCCAGGGGGAGTGACCCGAGCGTCCGCCCGTCCGCGGGATGGATCGGCAGTTTCCGCAGGTGGAGACCCAGCCCCGAGACCATCGCGTGGAGCGACGCCGCCCCGGCCACGAGCAGCGCCGTGGCGAGGAGGGCGGCAAACGCAACGCCCTTCCGGGATCCTGCACGCCCTGCCCGATCACGAGCCGTCATGTCGCGGCCTCCGCAGGCTCACGGACCGTCCGGTTCAACGCCCAGACCATCCCGAGGAAGAGGAACAGCGAGGGGACGAGCAGGATCGTGCCGATCAGTGTGTGCGCGTCTCCGGACGCGAGATTCGGGTCGATGAGCGTCAGGATGCCGAGCACGGCGACGCGAACAACGTTCATGAGAACGGCGACCGGCCCCGCGAGCAACACGACCGCCACGCGTTGCCACCACTCCCGGCAACTCAGGAGCGCGACCGCCGCCGCGAGCGCAAAGAACGCGATCAGCATCCGCATCCCCGAGCACGCCTCGGCGACGTTCAGCGGGCTGAGCGTGCGTCCCGAGGAGTCGATCAGCGTCAGCATGTTCCCGTCGATGTCGGACTTGAATCCGAAGACCGCGCCGACGAGGTTCAGCAGCACCCAACTCCCCTTCGCCGCGATGACCTGCAGCGGGAAGGTGAGCCGGATCATGATCTGCTCGGAGACGGTGACCCCGAAGGCCAGGAACGCGATCGGCAGGAACGCAAGCCGCATCAGCCCCGGCCCCAGCACGAAGAGCGTCAGCCCGAGCAGAGCGAGCAGTACCGAGAGCCCCTGGAGCATGTGGTTGGGCACCTGGACGAGAAAGAACACATAGCACGCCATGCCCGTGAGCAGCGCAGGCAGACCAGGCAGGTACGCTGTCGCCGCTGTGCGTGCGATGGCCGCTCGCATCTTCCAGAGCATGTACGCGCTGATCAGCGGCACGACGAACGCGTGACCCCAATCTTCGAGGTGGTTCCAGCTCAGCAGCGCTTGCCTGGAGAACCAGGCGTGGAAGAGCGCCCCGAACGCGATCGTCAGCAGGGTCGCTCCGAGAACGCCCTCCCGGCCCCAGACCACGGACTTGACCGTGATCGCGTCTCGGACGGCGGTCGGGATGTGCTGGGAGGCGGTGCTCATCGGGTCTGCTTGCCGGTCGCTCGGGTTCTACGCCCGGGCGCGGGCGTGGTTCTCGACGAGTCCCACCTCTGTCCGGCTCAGTTTGAGCGTCGTACCGGCGGTGCGCCGAACACGTCGTTGCCGAAGTTCCGGTCCAGGAAGAACCCGAAGCCGTACGAGGCGCGGAATCCGTTGCGAACAACCGCGAGCGGGAGCGCCCAGAAGTTCGTGCCGACGTTGATCCGATCGTCCGGCTTCAGGAAGATGTCCGGCTGTGTCCCCTCGTTGATCGCCCGGTAGTTCAACTGGATCGTCGCCTGCCTATCGGGGCCGACCATCCGCGTCACCTCCACGCGCTCGGGGATCGCGATCGGGCCGAGGCCTCCCGCCGCGTCGATCGCGCGAATCAGCGTGATTCGCCCGGAGAACGGCAGGTTGTACACGCCCGGCCGCTGCACCTGACCCGCGATGTAGAGTTCGCCGCGATCCGGGAATGGAACTCGGATGACGTCTCCCGGCCGGATGATGATGTTGTACCTGGCGTCGCCGTTCATCAGCGGCTTCACGGGGACTCGGATGGTCCGCTGCGTCACCATCGGTTCCGGAGAACCGTCCTGAGAGGGGGCGCCGTTCGGCGTCGCGGCGGACGTGCGCACCTGCACCCACTGCCCATTGAGGAACATCCAGCTCGTGCCGTCGCCGGTCGTCGGCTGCGGGGCACGCCGGGCGGGGGCGAGCGTCGAGTCCACCAGGTCGATCGGCGGGCTTTCCGGCTGGCCCGTCCTGCGAGCGCCGGTGACCGCGGGCACCCGCCCCGCGCTCGTCACCCCGGGGGCGCCGCCGCCGTCGCCGGTCAACTCGTCGATCAGATCGATGAGGCCGGCCCCGTTCCCGCCCCGTTGTGGTTGGGCGGCGGGCGTGGGGGGAGCGGTCGTGTCCGGCGAAGCCAGTGGAGCCTGCCGGATGACGTAGATGTACGTAGCGGTCTCCGCGAATCCGCTCGCGGCGGTCAGGGCGTCCAGCAGCCGGTGCTCGGTGTCGGGCACGAGATAGGGGCCCGGTCCGTTGACCGCGCCCAGCACGTTGTAGGAGCGCTGACGCGGTGCCGCGACCGTCACCTGGATCAGCGGATTGCGCACGAGGCGTGACGCGGCCGCTTCGAGTTTCCCTCGCAGTTCGGGCACGGTCATGCCATTCACGTAGATCGCGCCGAGCTGCGGCACGTCGATGTATCCGCGGTTGTCCACGAGCAGCAGGTACTGCTCGCGCTGGTTCTCGAGCACGAGGTCGAACGCGATGACGTCCAGGCTGTCGCCCGGGCCGACCCGGTATTCCTCCGACTGCGGGACGAGGTCCGCGGCCGTGACATCGCTGTACTCGACGAATCCCTCCTCGACGTCCTCGATGCTCGCGAGGCGTTCGAGGATCGGCACCACGGTCGGCGTCGCTTCCCACCGGCCCACCACGCTCGGATCGAGGTAGTTGTCCAGCGAGCACCCCGACAACGCGGCACACGCCAGGCCCGCGAGCGACGCCAGGCAGAGCGTACAACGGACGGTTCGGCGGGGGGAAGACCTGGGGGACGTTCTCACACGCACGCTCCTTGACCGTTCGCCGCGTCATACGAGCGAATCGGAGGCCGACAGCGGAACCCACCCCGTCGTCGCCTCGAGGTCGATCGCGGGGAAACCTAGGGCCTGCCGACGGGGTGTCAAACGCTCGTCGCCGTCGGCAGGTTCGCGGGCTCCCGAACGAAATGCCCGCGTCGCAGCACTGGATCGACCGAAAAGGTGGGGTCGGTTGAACCGGCCTTCCCGTTTCGGCGCGGTCTTTGGCCCTCTGCGGGCATGATTATTGGCCTGCCGGGCGCCCAGGGTAGCGCCCATTCCGGGCTTCCCACCGCCTCCTACACTCTCTCGATGCCCCCGCAGGACGCGACAAGCCCGGCCACGGCACAAAGGCCACGCCACGTCCGTCCCCCGGGTGGAGACCCCTTCCGTACGCTCGATCGGCCGCTGATCAGCCTGACCGGCATGGTCTTGAACAACACACCCGACCAGACGCTGGCCCCGAAGCGCAAGCCGCCCTGGCTTCGTGCCAAGGTACCCGGTGGCGAGGGCTATCGGCGGCTGCGAGGCGTCCTCTCTGCGCACAGGCTCCACACGGTCTGTGAAGAAGCGGGATGCCCGAACATGGGCGAGTGCTGGTCCCGGGGCGTCGCCACCATCATGATCCTCGGCGATACGTGCACGCGTGCCTGCGGCTTCTGCAACGTCAGGACCGGGCGCCCGCCGACCCTCGACCGCGATGAACCGCGCCGGGTCGCCGAGAGCCTTGCCCTCATGGGCCTCCGCCACGTCGTCATCACCAGTGTCAATCGCGACGAACTCCCCGACGGCGGGGCCGGCATCTGGGCCGAGACCATCATCCGGGTCCGCGAGGCCTGCCCGGACATGTCTGTCGAGGTTCTCATCCCTGACTTTGAGGGCAACTGGGCCGCGCTCCAGATGGTCATCGACGCCAAGCCTCACATCATCAACCACAACCTCGAGTGCGTCCGGCGGATGTATCCCGCCGTTCGACCGAGCGCGAAGTTCGACCGCTCCCTCGAACTCCTTCGCCGCGTGAAGGAACAGGGGTCCGTCGCCAAGACCGGCATCATGGTCGGCATCGGCGAACGCGATGAGGAAGTCCTCGCCTTGATGGACGAGGTTCAGTCCGCCACCAGAGTCACCCTTCCCCCATCCGATCCGACTCCGTCACTCCGCGACTCCGTCACTACCTCACTTTCTGAGTCCTGCGACATCCTGACGATCGGCCAATACCTCCAGCCGACAAGGAACCACCTCCCGATCGATCGATGGGTGACTCCCGAGCAGTTTGCACGGTTCAAGGCGGAGGGCGTCAGGCGAGGGTTCAAGGTCGTTGAGAGCGGACCGCTCGTCCGGTCCAGTTATCACGCCGACCACCAGGCCGACATGCTCAGCACCATCGCCACCGACCGCGAACCGGGCCGTGGATTATAGGGCTGCGTTAGGGAACCGATCCGTTACGCGGCAGGATCGGTGCTTTGTCGGGGGAAACACAAACTTTGTGCTTGAGTGCCGGGACTTCTTCGGCTATACCGGTTGCCAGAGAGACAGGCTGCCCGATCCGGGCAGGGTCGGCCCAAGCGCGGCTGGCCGTAGGAGGAGCGTTCCGCCTATCCGATTGTTGCGTGGTAGCGCCGACCGGGGTTGTCGCGTTGGTTGCGAGATCGTCCGGTGTTCGGCTGCCGAGTCGGATTCGTCGCTCGGTGAATGGTTTGTCGGGCGAGAGAGAGTGACATTGCTTCCCGCGTTGGGGAGCAACCTTCAGAGGGAGACACAGGAATGCGTGGAATCATCGGACTGATCGCCGTGGCAGGCGTCGCGGCCGGAGCCTCCGCCCAGGTGTGGTCGCAGCCCTACGACCCGAACTGCCCCGCCTGCGGGTACTTCTCCGACGGCCAGAGCGGGTACTTCTACTCGCAGCGGATCGCTGACAACTTCAACCTTGGTGGTTCGACGACCATCGACCGCGTGAAGTGGTGGGGCGCCAGCGAGTTCTACATCTTCCCGGACCTCAGCAACTTCTCCGGTTGGACCGTCGCGTTCTACAACGCCGGCTTCGGCTCGGTTGGTTCTGAGACGATCGCCAAGGCGAACATCACCATCACCAATCTTGGCGCCATCGGTATCTTCGGCCAGAACCTCTACGAGTTCGACGCCACCCTCACCAACCCGGTCACCGTCGACAACGGTTGGATCTCCATCGGCTCGCACAACATCAGCCCCTTCGATGACGCCTTCGTCTGGAACTTCGCCCTCGGTGGCAACAGCGACGGCACCGTCGCCGCTGACTTCTTCGACGGCAACGGCTACCAGGTCTTCCCCGGCGCCGGGGACGTTGCCTTCCAGCTCTTCGAGATTCCCGCTCCGGGCACCCTGGCCCTCGTCGGCCTCGGCGGCCTGGTCGCGGCCCGTCGTCGCCGCTGACGACACCAAGGCCCGGGCGCCCGCCCGTGCCAGACCACGCTCGTGACGCGTGCCTGCCTGCCGGCGGGCACGCGTTTTTTTCGCTTGTCAGCACGCTCCGGCTGCGGTCTCTCGGAGCCGTGCTTCACCCAGGCGGATGTCCCCGTCTCAGCGCCCGGCGTTGTCAACCCCTGTGCGCTTGCTGGCGGGGCTGAACAGGTCGAGAATCACGCATTCCTCGATGGCACGGCAGCCGTGGGGGATGTTCCCGGGCAGCACCAGAGTCTGGCCGCCGCGCACTTCGACGGTGCGTTGCACGCCGTCCTCAATGAGATCGAACTCGGCCAGCCCCCGGAGCATCATCACGATCTGCTCGTTGTCGTGCTGATGCACGGGGATCTCAAACCCCGGCGACAGCACGACCTCGGAGACCATCATCCGCTCGCCGATCACACTTCGTCGGGTGATGAGCGGCATCGGCTGATCCTGCTCCAACTCCAACATCGTGACGAGCGTCGCTCTCGCCATGGGTCTGTCCTTTCCGCCGTCAACACGACCCGAGACCGGTAACTCTACGCGGCCTGCCTTCCGGCCCGGCCGAGTCGGCTCGAGCACATTCCCTCGGCCTCAAAGCGTTCCAACGTCGCGCTGCCGTCGGAACGGGCGTGCCCGGGACAATCCGCTTGAAGGCCGCCCCTCTGATCGGGTACCCTTCCAGTCTCGCACGAACCCGCGCAGGAGGCATCGTGGACCCGGCGACCGTTCATCAACTCGTGAAGGCCATCGAGGCCAAGGACCTCTCGACCGCCGCCCACACCTGGCGCGTCGTCCTCTACTCCCGCGCCATGCTCGAGGCCGTCGGCGCGGACAACGCCACGATCCATGCTGTCACGCAGGGCGCGGCCCTGCACGACGTCGGCAAGATCGACATCCCCTCCGCCATCCTCACCAAGCCCGAGCGCCTCACGCCGGAGGAGTTCGCGGTCATCCAGCAGCATCCCGTCACGGGCTACGCGCGCATGGTCGCCATGGACGTCGAGGACGAACACATCCTCGACCTGATCCGATTCCACCACGAACGCTGGGACGGCCTCGGCTACCCCTACGGCCTCAAGGACGGCGAGATCCCGCTCGTCGCCCGGTACTTCGCCGTCATCGACGCCTTCGACGCCATGACCAGCGTTCGGCCCTACCGCCACGAAGTCGGCGAGCGGGCCGCCGCGAACGCCCTCATCGAACTTCGCAACGGCGCGGGCACCCGCTACGACCCCGACGCCGTCGGCCTCTTCGCCGATCTCTTCGAGCGCGGCAGCCTCACCTGGATCCTCAACTACTTCAACGACGGAACCACGATCCCCGATTTCACGCCCGACCAGTCCGCCCTCGCCCTCATCGGCCCGTGACGCCGTGCCACCACCGTCGCCTCCTCTTCTCTCCTGCCCTTTCTCCTGTCACGGCGGTGGTGCTTCTCCGCCTCCTCGCTCCTTCACGCGAGTTCCACCCGCACCACCCACTCCACCTCGAACGACTCCCCCGGCTCCAGCACGCGCACGCCCGTCCCTTCCCAGCCTTGCTCGAGCAGGTTGAACCCGTCGTTCACCATGCTCACAGGCTCGGCGCAGAAAAACGGCAGCGGCCTTCCTCCCGCGTCGTGACCCGCGTAGACGACCGTGTGCTCAAGCCCGGCCGAGCATTCGAAGCCCGCCCTCACGCCGCTCGCCTGCCACCCGATCGCACCCCCGTCCAGCGACCCCGCGAAAACGTCGTCCAGAAACTCCGCGCCGAGCGGCGTGCCCGCGCACAACCGCTCCACGACGTCGTCCCGAACCGCCCGACCGACCGGCAGCATCCCCTCGCACGGGTACCGACCGCGCAGCCCGCGCGGTGCATCAGGCCCGAACGCACGGCACGCGAGCACGACCTCGTCCCGCTCATCCCACAATCGACGCGGAAAGAACGGGTGAAAGCCCAGCCCTACCGGCGCAGGTCCCTCTGCCCCGGCGTCGATGGTCACGCCCAGCGAAGCCCGGAAGACTGACCCCTCCAGTTCATACCGCACCAGGCACGAGAACGCCGCCGGATACCCGGACGGCGCATGATCCCGGCTGTCGAACCCCAGCCGCACCGACACCGGCGACCGGTCGAGGATGCGCCACGGCTTGTCCTTCACCAACCCATGAATC
Organism: Phycisphaerales bacterium; assembly: GCA_035443945.1. Classification (GTDB taxonomy): domain Bacteria; phylum Planctomycetota; class Phycisphaerae; order Phycisphaerales; family UBA1924; genus CAADGN01. The sequence continues at coordinate 30,837 of DAOMNQ010000027.1, forward strand.
GCGGTTCCATCCGGCCAGTCCGGCCGCATCGCGTGCTCGCGCCCCGCGAACCGGAACCTGCCTCCGCGAACCCGATTGCTCCACGGCGCGAGCAGGTAGCACGCGAGTGAGTTGAAGTAATCCGGCGACGAAGGCGCAGCCTGCAGCAGCGGATGCCACGCCCCACCCTCCCGGCGCAGCGACAGCGCCTCCACGCCCGCGCCAAGCCCCGGCAGCACGCGCAGACGGAGCGCCTCACTCTCGATTACCACCGCTCGCACGCCACCATCATGCCACAAAACGACAAAGCCCGACGCGGGTGAGCGCGCCGGGCTTGAAGTGGGACTCTGGATGTCCGGTCGGCTCAGCCGCCGGTGGTCTCGCCGTCGGTCGCGGGCTTGGCGGCCTTCATGGTCTCGCACGCCTCGCGGCAGGCCTCCTCGCACCCCTCGGGCGAGCAGCCGCAGCAATCCGCGGCAACCTTCTCGCCCTCGCAGGCGGCCGCCTCATGGCAGGCTTCCTTCGCCATGCCCTCGCACGCCGCCTTGGCCGCCTCGCACGCCGCCTTCATCTCGTCGGAGCAGGCGGTCTCGCAGACGGCTTCCATCGAGCACTCGGTCGCCTCGGCCTTGTCGCCGGAACACCCGCCCAGCGGGCACGCGCCGTCAGTTCCCGGCCCGGCCGTCTGCACGATGTTCGCGTCCGACGTGCCGTCAAGGCATCCGCCCAGCGGGCAGCCGGTGGTCGCGAGGTTGTACCCGCCAACGCCGACGGCCACGAGGCCGACAATCGCGATGACGGGCTTGAAGAACGACAGCGGGGTGCCGCAGCAGGACATGGTGGCTCCTTCCTCAGGGGTCGCGCCGGGGGACAACACCCGGGCGTTGGGTTCACATCGACCATTGTACCTCATTCCGGCCCGCCGTGTTCCTCTCTTCCCGCCGGAATCCGGCCACACCACCCGTCAGAACGCACGGCGGCTGCCCCGTTCTCGGACCGCCCGGTTCAGTGGCCGACCCGATCGGCCGATACAGCCGGACGGGTCCGGCCGGGCTGGGCGGTCTCGGTGCCATGGGAGGACGACAGGGATGGGCGTGAAGGACGGCCACTCAGGGCCACCCGACGGGGGCGCGCCCACCGTGCGCCAACCCGACGCCCGTCCGAAGGACGACGTCCTTCGCGTCATCGAGGATGTCGAGTCCCAACTCGCCCGCCTCAGGCGAGCGGGCGAGCAACGCAAGTCGGCCCCGCCTCCGTCCCATCCACTGCCGGCGCCCGGCCCTGCGTCGGATCGAGAGGGCGAGATTCAGGCCCTCCACGCCGAGATTGCGTCGCTCCGTGTTCGCGCGGACGAGGCCGATCGCCTCCGTACAGAGGCGGACGGGCTGCGCGAACGGGCGGCACTGGCCGACCGCCTCCACTCGGAACTCGACGGCCTGCGACACCGCGCCGAGAGCCTCGCGCTCGAACTCAATGCGCTGCGCGAACGCGCAGCCCTCGCCGATCGGCTCGAAGCCGAACTGGCCCAGGCCCGGTCGAACGACGCGGACACAGAGCGCCTCCACGCCGAGATCGCAGCCCTGCGCCATCGCGCCGAAGAAGCCGGCCGACTCGAGAGCGAGATCACCTCCCTCCGCGGCGTCACCGCCGGAGCGCAGCGGCTGCGGGACGAGATCGAGGCCCTCCGCCCTCGTGCTGACGAGGCGGAACGCCTCCGAGCCGAAACCGAGCGCCTCGGGGAGCGAGCGGCACACGCCGATGCCCTCGAACAGGAAGTCAACCGCCTCCGCGCAGCGCACGGCGAGATCGACCGTTTGCGAGCGGAAGTCGAGGCTGCCCGCGCCGCCGCCTCGGAACTGGCGCAACGCGTCGAGGCGCTCCAGCGTGAAGCCGAGGCATCTCGCGAGCGTGAGGCCCAACTGATCGCCGATCTCGAACGGGCCGCCGGGGAGCAGTCATCCGACCGCGACCAGCGAGAGGCGGTCCAACGATCGCTCGCCGAAGCCACGCGCCGCGCCGAGGATGCCGAGGAGCGAGCATCCACCGCCTGCGCCGAGGCAGAGCGAAGCCGCGCGGCGGCCGCCGAGCACGAGGCCCAACTCCGTGACGCCGTCGATCGGCTCGCCGAGGTTTCCCGCCTCGTGCGCGAGCAGGCCGCGAGACTCGAACGCGCCGAGGCCGGCGCCGCCGATGCCGAACGCATCCGCCGGCAGATCGGGGAACTCGAAGCGAAACTCCGCGCAGCGGAGACCGAGCGCGCCCGGCTGCGCGAAGCCCTTCTCAGTGCCCCCGGCGTGGAAGCCGCGACGGCCGGGCCTCGCCCGAGCGAGCGCCTTGCGCGCCTTCGCAACTACCGCTCCGCCCTCCGCCGCCAGCGCGAACGCCTCGAACGCGCCAATCAAACCCTGACCGACCGGATCGACCGCTGCGAGCAGGTGCTCGCCCAGCGGCGCGACCTCGTCGAGGCCCGGGTCTCCATCGAAGCCGTCGGCAAGCGGGTGAACGCCGCCAAGGCCCGCACCAACACCGCCGCTGCCGGCTTCTTCCTCGTGGGCCTCGTCGCCGTGCTCGGCCTGCTCTCGTGGGTCATCGCGGGCCAGTTCGTCCAGCCCGTTTACGCCGCCCGCGCTGTCCTCACCGCCCAGCAGCGTGCCACGAACCCCAACCCCGCCGAACTCGAAGGCTGGCAGACTTTCCACGTCGAACTCCTCACCGATCCGCGCCTCCTCGACCGCGTCGCCGAGCGCATGGAACGCCGCGGGATAGCGGACCTCGCGCACCCCGCTCGCCTCGCCGCGACCCTCGAAACCAGCCTCGTCTGGAGTTCCACCGCCTCGGGTCGCCTCGAACTCGAACTCCGGGGCCCCGGCGCGGAACGCACGCTGCGCGCCCTCGACACCTACGTCTCCACGCTCGTCGCCGAGGCCAACACCGCGCGCTCTCGCCGCGCCGACGCCGCGGTCACGGTTGTCGAGTCGCAGCCGCGCCTCGGTGGCGAGCCGATCGAGGACCGCCGTCCGCTCTATGCGGCTGCGGGCCTGGGGGTCTCCTCGCTTCTGGCGGTCGGCTTCTGGAGCATGATCTGGCGCAGGCTCGCCCGGGCGCAGAGCGTCTTCGAGCAAGCGGACCGCCTCGACCAGTTGCTCGAGGAGCGCCGATGGGTGGACCCCATCGAGCAGTTGATCAGCCGCCAGGACTCATCGAGAGCGGCGTGATCACGCCGGCGGGATCCTGAACTCCGACGTCAGCATGATCCGCGCGGACTGGTCGGCCGCGCCCGTCGCCAGCACCCCCAGGCGCGAGCCGGAAGCGGCCACCTGAACCGGGATGTCCCGGTGGAGCAGCCCGCCGCGGAAATCGAACTGTGCGACGTCCTGCACCACGTTCCCCTGGTCGTCGAGCACGACGAGCCTGTAGGTCGTGTCGGGTGTCGAGACAGGCAGGTCCACCACGAAGAAGCGGGCCGAGTCCCAGTCCGGGTGGTACCACACCGCCGCGCGCCCCTGCCCGCCCGGCGCATCCGGCCGGAAGGCCACGCGCCGCGTGTCCGCGTCGAAGATCGCGTCCGTCACGTACCGGGAGCCGAACGTCTCGACCAACTGCGAGAGCAGGGCATCGCGTTTCAGGTCGTGCTCCAGACGCTGGTAGTCGCTGTGCAACTGCACCAGCAGCGCGCCCAGCACCACCGCTGCGGCCGTTGCGCCGAGCGCGGCCGCACGCCACCACGGCGTCACGCGCCGACGGTGCCCGTACCCGCGTTGGTCGACGGGACGCGCGCTCTGCGCCAGGTGCAGCGCGGCCGCTTCGCCCGGGCTGGAGGACGCGCTGATCGCCGCACGCACCGCGGCGAGCACGCGCGCACGCAGCGTCACCGGCGCCTCGACGTCCGGAAGCAGCGCGTCGATCCTAGCCAGCCTCGTCTGCTCGCGCCGAATCTGCGACTGCACCTCCGGGGTCGCGGCCCTGAACGCCCGGTCAAAGGCGGACCGCTCCTCCTCGTCCAGCAGGGCGAGGACGTCGAGCAGCGCGAGTTCCATCAGTTCTGCGGTGGTCATGTGGTCGGTTCCTCACCCGATCGCTCGCGCAACCGCACCAACGCGCGGCTGAGCGCGGACTTCACGGTTCCAAGCGGCGTGTTCAACTCCTCACCGATCTGCCGGAGCGTCTGGCCTCCGAGATACGCGCGCGTCACGACCAGCCGTTGCAACTCCGGCAACGCGTTGATCCGGTCCAGCAGCGTCCCGAACCGTTCATCGTGCTCCAGCCCCGCCGACGCCGAGGGCGTGGCTGACGTCGTCGGGATCGGGGTGCTCTCATCCAGGCTCGACGCCTTCACGCGTGCCCGCGTCCGACGCAACTTGTCCACCAGGTGCCGCCGAGAGATCAGCATTACCCAGGTCACCAACGCGGCACGCTTGGGATCGAACCGGTGCGCCGTTCGCCAGAGGCGCACGAACACCTCCTGCACCGCATCCTCCGCCTCCGCCCGCGTTGGCATCGCCTGATACGCCATCCGATACACCAACGATCCGAAGCGGTCGTACAACTCCGCGACCGCGGCCTCTTCGCTCGCCGCAACCCGGCGCATGAGCGCAAGGTCGGCGTTCTCCTGTTCGCGACTCGCTGCCATGACCGGGCTCAGAAAGACTCGGGCCGAGCACCCCCCGCGAGCGACCGTCGCGGTTCATTCCCGGCACTTTTCTTCTACGCAGGGCTGGCCCGCTGGATGCCGGGCCAGCGCATGATTGAGAGGAACTACCTGCCTTCTACGGCAATGCCGCTCTTTGATTGGGTAATGTTAGGGTAAAATACATCGGGTCACTGCCGGGTGAGGGGTTGCATGGTCAGGGGTACTCCGATACTCTCGTGTGTGGGGGAACAGGCTCTGGGGAAGGGCAGCTCCCGAGGAGAAGGCCGCATGCCGGACGCCGCTGAGCAGCCCGTGCGGGCGTTGTGTTGCAGGGGATGGCGCGTGGGCGCCCGCGCCGGCGGTGGCTTCACGCTCGTGGACGTCCTCGTGAGCATGGCGGTTGTCGCGCTCCTTCTCACGCTGCTGATGCCGGGCCTGTCGTCCGTGCGGGAGACATCTCGCCGAGTCGTCTGCGCGTCGAATCTGCGCCAGATCGGGTTCGGGCTGACGCTCTACGCGGACATGAACCGGGACTATCTCCCGGCCAGTGTCTTCCTTCGCGGCGACGGACCCGGGGGGGGCAACGAGAACGCGGAGTCGGACGACTCCTGGATGCCTTCCGAGATGATGCTGCTGAGACTGCCTGGCCCACCGATCTACGGGCATGAACGGATGTGGGATGGCTTGGGCATGCTCTACAGCAACGAGTTCCTGCCCGCTTCCGAGGTGTTTTACTGCCCCTCACACTGGGGACGCCACCCCTTCGAGCGGTACATCCCCTTCTGGAAGGGTCAGAACGGCAGCATCGTCGGCAACTACCACTTTCGGGGAGTCGGACCGAACGGCTCCCGGAGGCTCAGCCGGATCGAGCCGAGCCGGGCAGCCATCGTCACGGATGGGCTGAAGACGCGGGAGGACTTCAACCACAAGATCGGCCTCAATATTCTCAGAGCCGATATTTCGCTCTCGTGGTTCTCCGATGGCGGTCGCCTCTTCGAGTACCTCCCGGCGGAGGGCGAGTCCTCGCTCCGTGCCGACGAGTACGAGATGCTGTGGGAGCAGATCGATCACCCTGACAACGACATTCTCGGAGAGAGCGCGGAGTGACCGTCCGTGTCCGCCCGGCCGTGATACAGTCGTGGCATGATCCACACTTTCCCCGTTGCAGTCTGCTCAGATCGGGCGTCTGACTCGCGCGAGATCCGTTGGATGCGCACCCAGGTGTTCGTGCTCGGTCTCTTGCTTGGCGTCGCTCCGACGTGGGCGCAACTCGTGCCCGAACGCACCTACTACGGCCATGGTCGCACCATCCCCATGCAGGTCGTGGTTCCCGGTTCGCTCGCGGGTGAAGTCACGATCGAACTCCTCGCCCCGGTGACGGCCGAGAAGATCGAGTCCGCCTCGGCAGCCGCGGGCGCGGTGGATCTCGCCGGGCTGTTCCCCTCAATCTGGACGAACCAACGCCCAGGTCTTGTGTACGCGCAGTTGCGAGTAGGCGAGGAGCCGGTCGGGTCCGCCGTCGTCCTGCAGCCGCTGCTCGGCGTGCCCTACGCCGAGAGGGCGGACCAGACGGGTCGGCCGCAGTTCGCGTCCCCCCCGCAGGTCGTCTACTCGGGTCTGCGAGCCTACTCCGAGAAGCACGTGGTCTTCGAGACCGACCACGGCGACATGGAGTTCAGGCTCCGTCCGGACCAGGCGCCGAACACGGCGTGGAACTTCCTCCACCTCGTGGAGGGCGGTTTCTACACCGGCATCGTCTTCCACCGCATCATCGGTCCCAAGCCCGGCCAGCAGCCCTTCGTCATCCAGGTCGGCGACCCCACCGGCACTGGCATGGGCGGGCCTGGATACATGATCGACCTCGAACCCAGCAAACTCCGTCACGACTTCGGCGTCCTGTCCATGGCGCGCTCGTCCAACCCCAACTCCAACGGGTCGCAGGTCTTCGTTTGTCTCAGCCGGGCCGCCACCCAGGCCCTCGACGACCGCTACACAGCCTTCGGCGAGCTCGTCGCCGGCGCGGAGGCGGTGGCAAAGGTCTCTCGCGTTCCGACGGGGCCGCAAGACAGGCCCCTCGATCCGATGCCCCGCATCGTGCGCGCCTACACCGTCGATGCGCCTCCCTACGGCACCGGTCCCAAACCGGCGCAAAGCCCGAGCGAAGGCGCAGGCGAGCGGTAGTTCGCCCCGGGTGCCCCGCCACTCCGTGGGGCCTTCGTGGCGACCTCTCCTTCATTGCTCCGCACGCTCGGCGCATCGCGATCAGAACTTCAACGTCAACTGCACGCCCGCCGTCAGGTGTGCGTCCGTTTCCGTCTCGGCGATCGTCGTCCCTGCGCTGTTGATGAACTCGTACTCGTTCCAGACGACCGCACCGACAAACCCGTCCACCGTGATCGTGTCGTTCGGCCGCCATGTTGCCCCCAGCACGATCGGGACGCGCTCGTCCCGGGCCACGCCCCCGGGCAGGGGGCCGTCCTCGTCCAGCCGAAACTCACGCGACTCCCACCGCCCCGCCACGTACACGGTGAACGCGGGATCGGGCGTGTAGGCGAGTTTCAGTCCGGGTCCGTCCGTTGACAGTCGCCATTCGTCGGTGATCCTGAAGTCGACGACCGGGATCGGGATGAGCCTCGCGTTGTCTTCCAGCCGGGTGCGCACCGCAAGCCCGATGCCCAGCGTGAGTCGATCCGACACGTCATAGGTCACGCCGCCGAACCCGCCTCCGGTCACCGAGTCCCCCGCATCCGCGCCATGCTCGCCCGAGAACCGCACGTCCCCGCCCACGAACATGCCCCACCCGTCATCGAGCGACCGCGAGTACCGCCCGCCGACCCGGTAGTCGTAGGTGTCGTCCAGCGGGGAGTCCGTTCCCGGCACAAGGCCGGTTGCCCCGTCGAAGTCGTAGAACGAGAACTCGCTCGAAAACTGCAGCGCGAAGCGAGACCGCGCATCGACCCGGAAGTCCGCCTCGAAGGCCGACCGCACCCGCGCCACCGACACGTCCCCAGGCGAGTCGTCGAGGTCCGCTGTGCCGTCGAAGGTTGCGCCGCCGTCCAGCCGGAACCGAACCGGCGGCTCTTCGTTGTTCTCCTGCGCCCACGCCGCCGATCCGGCGCCGGCCAGACCCGCGACGGCGACAAGGGCGGCGATCGGTTGACGCGAACGGCTGCGGCTTCTCATGGCGATCTCCTGCATCTGGCCTCGTGTGCGGCCGGACAGCATACGGCCACGCGGGGACCCCCGCCTACACTCCCCCGCGGCGTCCGTCGACGCCGGCTGGGGCGGTAACTCAACTGGTAGAGTGCCAGCTTTGCAAGCTGGAAGTTGCCGGTTCGAATCCGGTCCGCTCCACTTCCACGCTCCCGCGGAGCGTCCGCCTACAGTCGCCTCCGCCGCGTATGGCCTCTCCCCCCTTGAGCGTGGCTTCGTCACCGGTCCCGCCCGCCCGCTGGGTCGGGGTTGTCGCCATCGTCCTCACCCTCGTCGGCTGGTCGAGCATCCCCCTCTTCCTCCGCCACTTCGCCGACTCCATCGACTTCTGGACCAGCAACGGCTGGCGCTACGGCTTCAGCGCGCTCTTCTGGCTCCCGGTTCTCATCTGGGGCCTGGCCCGCCGCGACCTTCCCGTGGGCCTCTGGCGTGCCGCCCTGTGGCCGAGCGTCATCAACTGCGCCGCGCAGGTCTGCTTCTGCTGGGCGCACTACAAGATCGATCCGGGCCTGCTCACGTTCGGCCTGCGCTCGAACATCGTCTTCGTCACGATCGGCGCGGCCCTCTTCTTCGCCGCCGAGCGCGCCGTCATCCGTTCCCCCGGCTACCTCGTCGGCGTCTCGATGGTCGTCGTCGGGACCGTCGGCACCATGCTGCTCGGCGAGGGCCTGCCCCGCGGCGCCACGCTCTTCGGCGTCATCCTCGCCATCGCCTCCGGCGCGGGGTTCGCCGCCTACGCCCTCGCCGTCCGGCACTGGATGCACGGCATCAACGCCATCCAGTCCTTCGCCGCCATCAGCCTCTATACCGCAGTCGGCATGGTCGCCCTCATGCTCGCCTTCGGCGACCGCGCCGGACTCGCCGCCCTCGACCTCATCGGCCAGCCCGTCGGATCGGGAGACTCCCGCCTCTGGATCGACCAGTTCTCGCTCCTGCTCATCTCCGCCCTCATCGGCATCGCATTCGGGCACGTCGCCTACTACTTCAGTATCGCCCGGCTCGGGCTGGCGGTCTCGGCGGGCGTGGTGCAGTTGCAGCCCTTTTTCGTCAGCATCGGCTCGCTCATGCTGTTCGGCGAACGCCTGACCATCCCCCAGTGGCTCAGCGGCGGTGTGGCCGTCGCGGGCGCCGGGCTTGTCCTCGCCATGCAGCACGTCCGCAGGCACGCCGAGGTCGAGCGCGCCGGCGAGCCGGATGCCGCCGAGTTCGATCAACTGCCGCCCGATCACGTCGCCGCCGCCGCCGCCGCCGAAGCCCATGCGCCGGAAGATGCACGCGCAGGCCCCTGACACGACGCTCACGCTCCCGGCCGGAACTCGTGCCGCGTCTTCGGCGCGGGCAGGCCGTCGCAGAACCAGAGGAACGCCAGGGGCCCG
>DAOMNQ010000028.1:0-39588 GCA_035443945.1 Phycisphaerales bacterium
GGAGAGGAGCGATGAGGCTCGGGCGAGAGGGATCGAATCCCGTGAGGCCCGGCTCCGAAAGGGCGGATCGGGTCGCGGTCGTGGTCATCGGCGGGGTTGTGCTCGCGCTGGCGGTGATGCTGGGGCGGGTGGCGCAGTTGCAGTTGCGGCCGGGCGATGACCTGTCGGTGTATGTCTCCGAGCGGATGGCGACGCGGCCTGTCGTCGGGTATCGCGGTGAGTTGCTGGATCGGCGTGGGCGGCTGCTCTCGACGACGCGGATCGGGTACCGGGTGTTCGTCGATCCGACGCGGTTCGCGTCGCCGCCGGACGAGGCGATCGTCGCGCTGGCGGAGGCGACGGGGGCGCCCGCGGAGGAAGTGGGGCGGCGGATCGTGCGGGCGATGGCGATCAACCGTGAACGTGCGGCTGCGTTGGAGGCGGCGCGTGAGCCGGTGGAGGAGCGGAAGGGGGGGGTGAGGGGCGCGCTGGCGGTTGTGTTTGGGGGAAGAGGCGGAGGGGGAGAGGGGGGGCCAGGAAAGGCCCCGCCCCGAGAGGGAGGAAAGGAGAGGGAAGAGGAAGAGAGGGAAGAAACGGATGGGGAGGGGGCGGAGACGCCCAGGCCGTTGATCCGCTACGTGCCCATCGGAGGCGTACTGAGCGATGCGCAGTTGGATGAGGTGCGGCGGCTGGGGCTGGCGGGCGTTCACGTGGAGCGTCGGCCTGTGCGCGAGTACGCGGGCGGGGAGATCGCGGCGTCGATCGTCGGCAAGGTCGGGTTCGAGCACACCGGACTGCTCGGCGCGGAACTGGCGATGGAGAAGGAACTGGCGGCGCGCGACGGGCAGGCGCGGTACGCGCGTGACGCGTGGGGCCGGCCGTTGTGGATAGAGCGGGGGCAGTGGGAGCCGGCGGAGCACGGACGGGATAGGCGACTGTCAATCGACGTTGAGTTGCAGCGGATCGCGACGGAGGAACTGGAGCGCGGCGTGCTGGACGCGGGCGCCGTGGGAGGGCGGCTGGTCCTTGCGGATCCGGTGACGGGCGAGATTCTGGCGATGGTGGACGTGATCCGGGACATGCCGGGGCTGGCGGAGTTCCCGTGGTGGCCTGCGAAGCCGGAGCCGGGCACGCCGCAGCCGCCGCGGTACGACCCGTCGGCGGGGGTGCGCTACCGAACGATCTCCGCCGACCCGGGCCGCGACGTGCATCCCGCGCTGGGGCGGAACCGGTGCGTGGAGGACATCTACGAGCCAGGCTCGACGTTCAAGGCGTTCGTGTGGGCGGTGGTGAGCGAGGCGGGGGCGGCGAAGTACGACGAGGTGATCGACACCGAGGGCGGGCAGTGGCGCACGTCCTACGGGCGTGCGATCGCTGATGTCACGCGTCGGGCGACGATGACGTGGGAAGACGTGCTGATGAACTCCTCGAACATCGGCATGGTGAAGGTGACGGAGCGGGTCGGGCACCGGCAGTTGCGTGACGGCCTGACGCGGTTCGGGTTCGGCAGGCCGACGGGGGTCGGGCTGGCGGGCGAGGCGTCGGGGATCATCACGTCTGAGCGGCAGTGGACGAAGTACACGCACACCTCGGTGGCGTTCGGGCACGAGGTGGCGGTGACGCCGGTGCAGATGGTGCGGGCGTTCAGCGTGTTCGCGCGCACGGGCGACCTCGCCGCGACGCTGCCGCAGGTGAGGCTGACCGCGCCGGAGCCGGGCGATCCGGCGATCGCGCTGCGCCAGCGCGTGCTCTCGCCGGAGGTGGCGGCGCACACGCGGATGGTCCTGCGGCGGATGGCGGAGAAGGTCGAGCAGAACATGGCGAAGGCCGACCCGAGCGAGAGCGAGTGGCGTTATCCGATGTGGGGCAAGTCCGGGACGGCGGAGATTCCGCTGGGCAGGGCGCCGGAGGGCAAGCGTCGGCCGCCGGGTTCGACGGGGTATTACGACAACCAGTACAACTCGAGTTTCGTGGCGGGCGCGCCGTACGAGCGGCCGCGGCTGGTGGTGATCGTCGTGATCGATGATCCGGGGCCTGAGACGATCCGCAAGCGTCAGCACTACGGGTCGTGGGTGGCGGGGCCTGTGGCTCGGCGGGTGCTGGAGCGAGCGTTGATCTACATGGGAGAACCCGCGGAGCGTGCGCCGACAACGGGCATCGCGGCCGCGGGGAACTGAGCGGCGTCTCAATCCAGGGGCGACTGGCCGGCGATGATGCGGTCCTTGGCGCCGGTGGCGACGAGGCGCTCGAGGAAGGCGGCATATCGGCGTGAGGCGGCGTCGAGGTCGTCGTCGAAGTAGGTCATGAAGACCTCGGGGCCGGTACGGCGCATGACGGCTGAGCGTGCGGCGCGCTGGCCGAGGTGCGCCTGGACGGCGCGGCGCATGCGGCCCTCGGCGGCGTCGAGGAGGAGGCGGCACAGGGCGTCGCGGTATCGGCCTTCGTCGCCCTCGTTGAGGAAGTGTGCGAGCGCCCAGACCTGCGAGTAGTAGGTGAGCGTGCCGTCGGAGGAGGCGCGGATGAGGTCTTCCGGGCGCGATTCGAGGAGCGTGGCGAGAGGGACGGTCTGGCCGCGCGCCCAGGCGGCGCGGAGGTGGTCGAAGCGTTCGACGTTGGCCCACGGGAGGAAGATCGGCCGGTCGGGGCGCTGGGCGTCCCAGCGGAAGCCCTCCATCCACACGGCGAGGCCCTCGTCGAGCCAGGCGGGGAGAGGTTCGGCGAAGGCGGACTGCGTGTACTGGTGCCAGCCTTCGTGGGCGGCGATGGCGAGCGTGTCGTGCAGGCCGATGTTGAAGAGAACGGCACGGGCGTCGTCGGAGAAGCCGCCTCGCTCGATGTGGAGGTAGCGTGCGGCGCGTTCCTCGCCGAGGAGGTCGCGGGTGAGGCGTGCCCACTCGGCGCGGTTGGAGAGGACGTAGGTGTCCAGCCGGCGACGAGGGGGGGGGAGAGGGGCGAAGGCCGTGGTGTAGTTGCCGAGGGCGGCCTCCATGAATCCGGGAAGGCGGTCGGTGAGGGGGGTGTCGCGCTGGGTGGTGAAGACGCGGTAGGACGGGGTGGTGATGGCCTGGCCGACGCGGCCGTTGAAGGTCCACGGCTCGACCGCGAGAACGGGGGAGGCTGCGGCGGCGGACGACACGACGCCGGGGGATGGGTCGGCGCGGAGCGAGGGGGAGGAGGCGCACGCGGGGAGGAGAAGCAGGAGGGCGAGCGGGATCGCCCGGATCATGGGAGGGACTCCAGCGCGCCGGCGGCGGCGTCGCGCTCGGCGCGGGCGCGGTCGAGTTGGTCGCGGGTCTGCTGGACGAGGTGGGCCGGGGCGCGGTCGGCGTAGCCGGGGTTGGCGAGGCGCGTTTCGAGCGCACTGATCGAACGGTCGAGGTCGGTGATGCGTTTCGAGAGGCGTTCTCGCTCCGCGCCGGCGTCCACGGCGTCGGCGAGGTCGCCGAGGCGCAGCTCGTGGCCTTCGAAGCGGAAGGAGACGGAGGGGCCGTCGGGGGTGTCGGCGGTGACGGTGTGCAGGCTGGCGAGAGTCTGGACGATCGGCTCGGCGGCCGCGGCCAGGCGGACGATCTCGGTGGGCGCGTGCAGGCGGATGCGGCGCTTGGGCGGGGTCTGGTGCTGCGAGCGCACGTCGCGGATCGCGGTGATGAGGGCGCGGATGCGCTCGAACTCGCGCTCGGCGGCCTCGTCGCGCAGGTCGTCGTCGAGGATGGGCCAGCCGGCGGTGGCGAGCAGGCCGCCCTTGCGCGAGGGCGCGAGCGTGACGCCGTCGAGCGGGTCGGCGACGACGGCGCGGGCGCGCTCGAAGATGGCCTCGGTGACGAAGGGGATGATCGGATGCAGCAGGCGGAGCGTGGCCTCGAAGACGTGCGCGAGCACGGAGCGCTGGGCGCGGCTCGCGGCGACGGTCGGCTTGATCGCTTCGAGGTACCAGTCGCAGAAGTCGCGCCAGAGCAGGTCGTACGCAGCCTGCGCGTAGGCGGCGAACTGGTAGCCGGCGACGGCCTGCTCGCAGGCGAGGACGGCGCTCTCGAGGCGCGAGAGCATCCAGCGATCGACGAGCGGGAGTGAGGCGCGGGCGACGGGTTCGCCGGTGTCGTGCTCGCCGGGCTTCTCGAGGATGCTCAGGGCGAAGCGCGAGGCGTTCCAGAGTTTGTTGCAGAAGTTGCGGCCGGCGTCGAAGCGCGTGGAGGAGTTCATCGCCACTGGGGCGTCGGCGGTGGGCTTGGCGTGCCCGCTCGCAACGCCGTAGGAGGTGACCATTTTCTTCGAGCAGGCGGGGCAGGCCTGGTGCGGCGCCGCGACGCGGTGGCCGGCGGGGGTTGTGGCCCAGGCGGGCTCGAAGGTGTGCGCGCAGTGCGGGCAGACGAGGTCCACGGGCATGCGGACGTCCTGCGTGGCGGTGGCGGCCTGGCAGAGGACGAGGCGGAGGGCGTCCGCGCCGTGGGAGTGGACGATGTCGAGTGGGTTGACGCCGTTGCCGAGGCTCTTGCTCATGCGCTGGCCGTGGCCGTCCTGGATGATGGGATGGATGTAGACATCGCGGAAGGGGAGGCGGCCCGTGCCCGCGCCCTCGTCGAGGAAGTAGCGGTTGAACATGACCATGCGCGAAACCCAGAGGGTGATGATGTCGCGCCCGGTGCAGAGGACGTCGGTGGGATTGAAGGCGGAGAGGAGGGCGGGGAAGTCGGCGGCGCCGGTGGCACGGGCCGCCGCGTCGGCGTCCGGCCAGCCCATGGTGGAGAGGGGCCAGAGCGCGGAGGAGAACCAGGTGTCGAGGACGTCGGGGTCTTGACGAAAACCAGCCCGCTCCAATGCTTGGATCACTTCGACGTCGTCGGATGCACGCACGCAAACGAAAGCGTCGACGTACGGTTCACTGGCGCGAACCTGATCAATCTGAGATGGATTCCACTGTCCTCTCAGTTGTTCCTCCGCACGGAGCGCTTCGTCCATCTCTTCCGGCGTTCCCAACTCCTGTCGATGCACAGCAATTCGACCATCACGAACCCACCGCGAAAGGCGTTGATCCAAGGTCAAGTAATCAGAAAGCACCCCGGAGAAACCCTCGCCGCGCCATGCAGGAATTCGGTGCCCCCACCAGAGTTGTCGGCTGATGCACCAGTCGCGGAGGTTCTCGTGCCAGTGCTCGAAGGTCCTGGCGTAGCGGTCGGGGTGGAAGCGGAGCGTGCTGTCGGACGAGGATCGACCTTCACGAATCAACGAGCCGCGACCGTAAGGGAGCGGTTCATCGCGGGCCTCGGTGTTTCGTCGAGGCGGTTGCCGTCGCTTGCCTCGGATCACGCCGCCGAGATCCTCGCCCTGCTCGTCGAGCACGTACCGGAGCGCACCGGTGAGGGAGTTCTCGGTGTTGAGGTATCGCGTGCTGCCATGGCGGGTCCAGATGCCCTCGCCGATGGAGGCGTCGGTGGCTCTGAGGGCGCGTGTGGCGTACGACTTGAAGTCGTTCATCACTCGCTCGGGCGTCTGGTTCGCGATCACGACGGTGTGGACGTGATTCGTGCGGACATTGCACGCCAGGAGCGTCCATCCCCGGTGCTCACAGACTTCGGCGATCGCGCGGGCGACAATAGGACGATGACGCGCCGTGAGTTCGACCGGGTCGTGCTTGAGCGAGCGCTTCTCGAAACCGGAGCGGACTTCATTCGGTTCGACTGGGGGCGTGTTCGGCGTGTTGTGATTACGGTCGACGGAACCTCGCTCGTCGCCGTGGAGCCATGTCCCATAGGTCGTGAAAGTGATGAAGTAGTGTTTGAGAGGGACCGCTCCCTGGCGGTCGCGGCTCGTTGGGTCGCGGCTCGTTGGGTCGGCAGGCGTTGCCGGAGTTCGGGGGCGGGGAGAACCGCTCCCTAACGGTCGCGGCTCGTTGGGTCGCGGCTCGTTCGTCGTTCGTTGTTCCGGCGCCATGGCTCGGAGGGCTGCGCCGCGGAGGCGGTCGTCGGTGACCTTGACGTACCACTGGTCGCTCAGGTACGGCTCGATGGGGACGTGGCTGCGGTAGGAGTGGCCCACTGAGTGGCGATAGGGCGTGGTGCGTTCGAGCAGGCCGCGGGCGTGGAACTCGCGGACGACGAGTTCGCGGGCGTCCTCGCGGGACTTGCCGAGGAAGACGGCGGCGTCTCCCACGTCGGTCCAGCCGTGCTTGTCGCTGATCGAGGCGTCGGGCGCCATGACGTTGATGACGGGGAGGTCGTGTCGGCGGCCGATCTCGTAGTCGTTGGGATCGTGCGCGGGCGTGACCTTCAGGAAGCCGGTGGCGTAGCGGGCCTTGGCATCGTCGCTCTCGGCGTCCGGCATCACCACGTAGTCGTCTTCGACGATCGGGATGACGCGGCCGACCAGCGGCAACTGCACGAACAGCCCTCGCAGCGGCACCGCTCGCGGGTCTTTCGGGTTCACGGCGACGGCGGTGTCGCCGAGGTAGGTCTCGGGTCGCGTGGTGGCGACGGTGAGCCAGGCGTTGTCGTCGGGGTCGTGGGCGTCCGCGCCGGGGTAGCCGCGGGCGGCCAGTTCGCTCCACGTGACTTCCTGTGCGTCGTGCGGGTCGGCGGGGTTTCGCGGCGAGTGTACGAGGGGGTAGCGCAGATAGTAGAAGTGGCCGTCCACTTCCTCCATCTCGACCTCGTCGTCGGCGAGGGCGGTCTGGGTGGCGGGGTCCCAGTTGACGAGCCGCTTGCCGCGGTAGATGAGGCCGTCGCGGAAGAGGCGGAAGAAGGCTTCGCGCACGGCGCGGGCGCAGACCTCGTCCATGGTGAATCGCTGCCGCTGCCAGTCGCAGGAGCAGCCGATGCGTTTGAGTTGGTCGGTGATGGTGGCCTCGTACTCGTCCTTGAAGGCCTGGATCTTGGCGACGAACTCCTCGCGGGTGAAGTCGGTGCGGCGCTTGCCATCCTCGGCGAGCACGCGCTTTTCGACGACGGTCTGCGTGGCGATGCCGGCGTGATCGGTGCCGGGCATCCAGAGCGTCTCGAAGCCCATCATGCGGTGGGCGCGGCAGAGGATGTCCTGGAGGCTGTTGTTCAGGGCGTGGCCGAGGTGGAGGGCGGCGGTCACGTTCGGCGGGGGGATGAGGATGCAGAACGGAGCGGCATGGCCGTCGAGGACACGCTGGGGGTCGGCGTGGAAGGCGGCGGCCTCGTCCCAGCGCGTGCGGACGCGGTCCTCGTGCTCGGCGGGGAGGTAGCGGGTCGGCAGCGGGGCTGGGCGGGAGGCGTTCGTCTCGCTCATGGAGCCAGCAGTCTAAGCGTGCCGATACGCTACCGGCATGAGCGAGGCATCGGGCGGTGAGGCGAGCGGACGGCGCGGATCGTGGCTCCTCGCGGGCCTGTTCGTGGTCGCGCTGGCGGTCTTCGTGACGGCGGTGGTGGTGCGGCGGCCTACGGCGGCGGAGGCGGAGGGCGATCGGCCCGCGCCGGCGCGCACGGTGCAGGCGGTGCTGCGGGCCGCGGCGGACTACATGCAGGCGGGAGAGAGGGCGAAGGCTGAGGCGGTGCTGTCGGCGGCAGTACGCGAGCATCCGGCGAACCCGGACCTGCGGCTGGCGTTCGGGGAGGTGCTGGTCGCGCTGGGGCGGCGGGGCGAGGCGTACCGGGAGTACGAGGCTGCGCTGGCGTGCGGAGCGGACGGGGCGGCGGTGCACTTTGCGGCGGGGACGGTGGCGAGCATGGCGGGGCTGCCGGATCGTGCGGTTGAGCACTACGCGGCGGCGCAGGCCGCGGACCCGACGGAGCCGGACTACCCGTTGTATCTGGCGCAGGTGCAGTTGCGACAGGGGGACGTGCAGCGGGCGAAGGTGAACCTGCTGCTGTCGGCGCGGCTGGACGAGGGGCGGGCCGTGGTGTGGGGGACGCTGGCGGAGGTGGCGCTGCGTGAGAACAAGGCGGACCTGGCGTTGCAGCACGTGGCGCGGGCGCGGGAGATCGAGCCGCGGGTGACGGCGTGGCGGGTCGTTGAGGCGCGTGCGCTCAACAGGCTGGGCGAGCCGGAGCGGGCGCTGCTGGCGTTGAGGGGCGTGGAGGGCGCGGATGCGCGTTCTCTGCCGGTGCTGCGGCTGATGGGGGAGTGCTACGGGCTGCTCGGCAGGTCTGGGGACGCGGCGCGCGAGATTGCGCAGGCGTCGGACGCGGCGCCGGGCGACGCGGAACTCGCGTTCGAGGCGGCGACGTGGATGGAGCGGGCGGAGAACCTGGATGGCGCGCTCGGGTTCGCGCGGCGTGCGGCCGAACTGGGGCACGCCGGGGCAAAGGAGATGGCGGCGCGGCTCGGCGGGGGTTGATGCGGGGGCCGGAGCGGTCGCGGCGAGTTGCGGTCAGCCGCGGCTGCCGATGAACTTGAGGAACTGGGCGACCTGGTATCGGCCGTAGATTGGGACGGCGATCTGCTGCGCCTTGGCGAAGGGCTTGCCGTGCTTGATGCCGGCGGCCTTCAGGAGCCGCTTCACGGTCGCCAACTCGGTCTTGGTTGCGACGACGAGGCGGACCTCGTCGCCCTTCTTGTACCCCATGTAGCCCTCTTTGTCGAGGCGTTTGGTGTTCTGCTTGCGGACGTAGCCGTTGCGCTTGTAGAACGCGGCGAGTTGCTCGGCGACCTTGGCGGGGGGGGCCTTCTCGGCCATGGGTTCGATCCTCCTGGCCGACCGCGGGCATCGGCGTGGCTGCCACTATAGCGGGCAAACGCGGGGCTGTGGGGGGGGCGGGTGGCGTTTGGCGAGGGGGCTACTTGTCGTCCCGGTTGACGGCCTTGAACGCGACGGCGGCCGCCGCGCCGCCGGCGAAATCGGCCGCAAAGTGGACCCAGACATCGGAGAAGGAGACGAGTTTCATCAGGCAGGCACCGAGGGCGACGGCGGGGTTGAATGCGCCGCCGGAGATCCCGCCGGCGGCAAAGACTCCGACCATCAGCGTGCCGCCGATGGCGAGGCCGTAGAACGAGTTGTTGGCGGTGCCCCTGGCCGTGGCGACGTTCAGCACGACCCAGGCGAGTGCGAAGGTGAAAAGGAACTCGGCGAGGAGCGCGGCGGGCACGCTCTCGATGCTCATGGGCGTGCCGCTTTGTCCGGTCAGGAACACGGCGGGGATCGAGGCCGCTCCGGCGGCGAGCATCTGGGCGACCATGTAGAGAACGGCGTCGTTGCGCGAGCATCGGCCGCGCATGAGGACGGCGAGTGTGACGGCGGGGTTGTAGTGCGCGCCGGAGACGTGCCCTCCCGCGAAGACCATGACCATGAGCACGGCGCCGATGGCGAGAGGGGCGATGACTCCGGGGTTGCCGGGGAGAACGGTGCAACCGACGGTGAGGACGAGGAAGAACGTGCCGATGAACTCGACGAGGTACTTGTTCAGGCTCATGCGGTATCCCCCGTGGTCGAATGTCGCCCCGGCACGACGGCCCGGGGTTCGTTGGGGGGAGTGTACCCGGGGAGGGAGCGGCCGGTTGTAGGGGGAGGGAGGTGGCGGGATGCGTCAGTCGCAGCCGGCGACGAAGGCATTGAGGAAGACGAGGACGTCGAGGGTGTTGATGGTGGTGTCGCCGTTGAGGTCGGCGGCGGGGTCGCCGGCTGTCCAGGCGTTGAGGAACTGGAGGAAGTCGAGGGTGTTCACTGTGCCGTCGCGGTTCCAGTCGGCGAGGCAGGCCTCGACGACGTCCGCGATGAGGGCGACGTGGAACTCGGGCATGTCGGGGTCGTTCGAGGCGATGACGAGCGTGGTCTCGAAGAAGCCGACGTTTGAGGTGTCGAGCGTGACTGTGTGCTGGTTGAGGGTGCCGCCGGGGGCGTCGGTGTGCGGGCCGAAGGGCGCGGCATAGGGGGGGGCGACGGCGAGTGTGTAGACGGCGTCCTCGATGCCGCCCGCGCCCCACAGGTCCGTGTCGCCGGCGTTGCCGACGGTGAGGATCACGGCGGCCTCCGAGCCTTGCACGACGGTGCCGAAGTCGAGCAGCCCGTCCGCGACGATGCGGGCGGGGACGCGGAGGTCGAGGAAGACGGGCAGGTGTCCCGCGCCGTTGGCGACGGTTTTCAGAGCGTTGGCGATGGCGGGGCCGACCATCTCGTTGCCCTCACTTCGGAGGACGGTGTCGAACGACGAGCCGTCGTTGCCCCACGAGCGGTAGGTGTGGTTCGAGTCGTTCCATGTGAAGGTGGAGTAGGGCATGGCGGGGTCGCCGATGTAGTCGAGTCCCTGGCCGTCGATGAGCGTGGCCGAGAGGAGGAGTTGGTCGTGGCGGTCGTCCATGCCGCCCGGGCCGACGGGGTCCTGGGTGTGGACGAAGCGAAAGTTGGGGTTGTTGTTCCACGAGCCGGGGGTGGCGATGGGGTCGAAGAACCGGCCCGAGTTGTTGGCCTGCGAGCCGACGAGTTCCTGATAGGCGGCCTGATTCGAGGACTGGATGTTGAAGTCTCCGCCGAGGATGAAGTGGCGGTTGGCGGGGAGAGACTCGGCGTCGGCGCGGATGGCCTGCGCTTCGAGGAGCCGCCGCTGCTGGTCCTGCGTGGACGTGCCTGCCTTCATGTGCGAGGAGTAGAGGGAGATGATGGTCGCGTCGGACTCGTAGCCGACGGGGCGCACGTCGTAGCGGTTGACATCGCGCGGGTGGTTCGGGGGGGGGCCGCCCTCGGCGACGACGACCGTGTCGAGAAGGTCGAGTCTCGAGGTGCGATAGACGAAGCCGTTGTCGGTGTCGTTGCCGTCGATGAAGGGGGCCATGGCCCAGTCGCCGGGCGAGCCGGGTGCGGTGTTGAGGGCGAAGACGATGTGCGCGACGGCGGACTCGCTCACCATCTCCTGGAGGAGGATGGCGTCGGGTGCGAAGGAGCGGCCTTCGAAGACGCCGTAGACGGAGGTCTGGATGTGGGAGGTGCGCCCGCCGGAGTAGAAAGAGATGTTCCAGGTGGCGACGCGAAGGCCATCGGCGGCGTGGGCGCCGGCGACGAGGAGCGTGAGGGCGAGAACGGCGGCGAGGCGGCGTGGCATGGGGACGATGCTACCGGACTTCGCGCGACACACAAACGTGAATGTCGGAATTTACAGGGCTTTTCGTTCGCGAAGGGCAGTTCCTGACGGCGATGTCGCGGTCTGATGCACGGCCGCCGGATGCAAGTCACCCGCACGCGGCGGCGGAGAGACGCGGAGCGGGGACAGGCTCAGCCCGGTCGGGTCATGCTCATGGGGTCGAGGAGGCGGTCGAGTTCGGCGTCGGGGAGGAGTTTCTGCTCGCGGGCGAGTTGGCGGACGGTCTTGCCTTCGTTGTACGCCTGCTTGGCGAGGGCGGCGGCCTTGTCGTAGCCGATCACCGGCGCGAGGCTGGTGCACATCGCGAGGCTGCCCTCGATGAGTTCGCGGCAGCGGTCCTCGTCGGGTTCGAGTCCGGCGAGGAGGTTGGCCGTGAACATGGCACAGCCGTTGGCGAGCAGGTTGATCGAGTCGAGGAGGGCGTCGGCCATGACGGGCATGGCGACGTGGAGGTCGAGGAGGCCGCCGACGCCGCCGAGGCCCGCGGTGGCGATGGCGGAGTCGTTGCCGATGACTCGGCAGCAGACCATGACGAGCGACTCGCAGATGACGGGATTGACCTTGCCCGGCATGATGGATGACCCGGGCTGGACGGCGGGAAGGCGGAGTTCGCCGATGCCGCAGCGCGGGCCGCAGCCCATGAGGCGGATGTCGCCCGCGATCTTGCTGAGGCTGACGGCGATGGTGCGGAGGTGGCCGGAGGTCTCAACGATGGAGTCGCGGGCGTGCTGGGCCTCGAAGTGATTGTCGGCCTCGCGGAAGGGGACGCCGGTGCGCTCGGCGAGGTCGGCGGCGACGAGACGGGCGAAGTCGGCGTGGGTGTTGATGCCGGTGCCGACGGCGGTGCCTCCGATGGCGAGTTCGGCGAGGGCGTCGAGAGCACGGTTGAGCCGGTCGACGCCGTGGCGGACCTGAGACGCGAATCCGGAGAACTCCTGCCCGAGCCGGATCGGTGTGGCGTCCTGCATGTGCGTGCGCCCGATCTTGACGACGCCGTCCCACTCGCGGGCTTTCTTTTCGAGTTCGACGGCGAGGGCGTGCATGGCGGGGACGAGGTGGCCGGTGATGGCGATCGCGGCCGCGACATTCATGGCGGTGGGGAAGGTGTCGTTGGAGGACTGGCCCATGTTGACGTGGTCGTTGGGGTGGACGCCGCCGGCCTGGAGATAGGCGGCGTCCTTGGAGAATCCGATGGGCTTGCCCTTGGCGAGACAGACGAGGTTGGCGATGACCTCGTTGGCGTTCATGTTGGTGCTGGTGCCGGAGCCGGTCTGGAAGACGTCGACGGGGAAGTGTCGGGCGAGTCCGCCGTGCTCGGGAAGGCCGCGCTCGACCTGAGCGCAGGCGGAGACGATGGCTTCGGCGCGCGGTTCGTCGAGGAGGCCGAGGCGACGGTTGGCGCGCGCGCACGCGGCCTTGACGAGGGCGAAGGCGTGGATGATTTCGGCGGGGACGGGGCGTCCGGAGACGGGGAAGTTCAGGACGGCCCGCTGGGTGGAAGCGCCGTAGAGGGCATCGGCGGGGACGGCCATCTCGCCCATGGTGTCCCGTTCGGTGCGAGTCGCGTTGGCTGCGGGCATGGGGTGCTCCTTGTGCCGGATTCTAGCGGTCGGTCATAGGATGTTCGTGCGGGGAAGGGCTGTGTTGGGGCGTGCCGGGCGGATGGGGAGGAACCTCGGGCGCGCGAGGCCGTACCACTTGGTAAGCGGGGGTCCGGGGTGAGCGTGGTCCAGCGAAAGGACGTGCGATGAACGCAAGGCGAGGGTTGGCGGGGTTGATCGCTTCGGTCGTGGTTGTTGGTGTGTCGGCGGATGGCGTGCTGGCGCAGGGCGGTCGGACGACGCCGCGCGACCGCCAGCAGGGTCAGCCCGTGCCCGCGCCGCCCGGCTCGACGCCTGTGACGACGCCGGCTGGCGCGCAGCCCGCGGCGCAGGCCGTGGAGTTGAAGCCCAGCCCGTACATCGTGCGTGAGGAGAACCGGTTCAAGCGGTGGACGCTGACGGCGGACGTGAACATCGAGGCGTACAAGCGGTACCTCGACGGCCAGCAGCCGTACAACGAGCGGTTCACCTTCAGCAGCGCGACGATCGTGTGGCCGCTGGTGCCCGAGACGTCGTCGAGCGTGATGGACGCGGTGGAGTCGGCGAGCGGCCTCCAGCCCGCCATCACCGGGGTGGTGAAGTTCCAGGACCGCGAGGTGACGCGCGAGACGATGATCATCGCCGCGGACGCCGGCGGGAACGTGCTGCACTCGGGGACGTGGCGGGCGCAGTGGGTGATGCCGCCGCTGGAGGGGGCGTTGCTGTACGACGGCCGGGAGATGAGCCTGCAGGTGGTGATCCCGGTGACGTCGTACCGGACGAAGTTCGACGAGCGCGGTGCGCGTTCGGTGGCGTGGCCTCAGGGGGCGTGGCCTGCGGCGGCGCACGCGACGTTCGCGCCGCAGATGTTCATCGACTTCGGGCCGGATGGCAGGTCGTATGCCACGGTTCTGAGTGCGGATCCGGTTGGAGCGCTTGTGTCGGAGTGGACAGATGGTCGTGATCCGAAGTCGATCGCGCCGGTGACGCTGGCGAAGTGGTTTGCGGGCAAGGTGGTTGAGCATGTGCAGTTGAGCGGGGACGGGCTGGCGTTCGACCGCACGGGGATGATCGAGGGGCTGGACCTGAAGGGCGCGCCGCTGACCGCGCTGGAGAAGCGCGGGAGCGAGTACGACATGGCGTGCCTGCTGGCGGCCGTGTACCGCAAGGCCGGCCTCCCGGCGCGGATCGTCGTCGGGTACGACAACGAGTCGCGCAGCGGCAAGCAGATCTACCTCAAGCGGCCGAAGAGCGTGCCGGACCTGCGGGCGTGGGTCGAGTTCGCGTTGTATGACGAGGCGAACGGGACGTTCGGGTGGGTGCCGGTGGACCCGGCGGCGATGCGCGGCTCGTCGTCGCGGCTGCCGCCGAACTTCATGGACCGCGACCTGCGGTTCTTCGGCACGCACGACGAACTGGACCGTGTCGTTCCGTTCGCGTTCCACTTCCATCCGCCGACGACGGTGCGAGCGCACGGCTCGCCGGGGTTCTGGGGGTGGTTTGTGACGCCGGTTCCGCCGGACCGGGCGTTCCAGCGGCTTTCGTTCCGGGCGCAGACGACGCCCGCGCGCGCGACGCCGCCGGGTGCACGTCCCGGTAGATGAGCGCGCCTCAGAACCTGTCCATCCAGTTCGGTTGGGGGAGGTAGGTGTAGTCCTCGGTGGTGTGGGCGCGGTCGGGGGGGACGGGCAGGGCGATGCGTGTATGGCCGTCGAGGAAGCCGAGCGTCGCCTGCACGGCCCTGGGGGAGTACCAGCGCTGGCCTCGGTCGCCGCCGTCGTCGTAGTTGTAGATGGGGTGCGAACCGACGACCCAGGTCTTCGTCGTGTCGTGGACGGGGGGCATCCGCCCGCCCCTGGGGGGCACGAGGGTCGGGTAGTCGTCGCCCCACGGGTTGGTGTCGGGGGCGTGGTCGTTGAGGGTGTAACTCGCGCCGAGCAGGTCGTACATGGAGTCGGCGCGTTCGTAGCCGGGGATGGGGAGGTTCTCCGCGCCCTTGTCGGTCGGCGATCGGCACGGTTCGACCTCGGCGATCACGTCGGCGTCGTCGGGGGGGGGCGTCCAGTCGATGAGGTAGCGGTTGAGCGGGCGGCGCTCCGCGCCGTACTCGTCGATCTTGAGCATCGGCAGCGTGCCCTTCTTGCCGGCGAAGAGCGCGCCGATGACGGTCGGCTCGCCGTCGAAGCCGGGCACGAGGACCTGCGGCAGGTGCTCGGCGTGGTCGTGCAGGTACATGGCGATGGCGAGGTTGATCTGGCCTGTGCGCGAGCCGCAGATGGCGTTGCGGGCGGCCTGGCGGGCCGCGCCGAGGGCGGGAAGGAGGATGCCGATCAGCAGGGCGACGATGGCGATGACGACGAGGAGTTCGATGAGCGTGAAGGCGTGTGGGCGTGCCATGCCCTGATGGTACCGCGTTTCACGGGTCGTCATTGCAGGGCGTTGGAGAAGTGCTTCTCCTGCACGGGGACGACGACATCGAGCACGCGCTGGAGAACCCGCCCGGGCGAGCCCATCGCGTCCACGTCGTGAATGATGGACTTGGGATAATGGGCGAGGACGGGGCGTGTCTCGGCCTCGTAGACCTCCCACCGGCGCCGGATGACCTCCTCCTTGGCGTCGTCGGCGCGGTTCTCCTTGAGGGCGCGGCGGCGGAGGCGCTCGATCATCTTCTCCTTGTCGGAGCAGATGAGGTGCACGATGGCCAGCACGTTGATGTGCTGCTCCATCAGGCGGGCCTGGTTGACGTTGCGGGGGATGCCGTCGAGGACGAGCAGGTCTACGCGGGGCTTGAAGAGGCTCAGGATGGTCTGGGCGTGGAGGTTCTCCTGCCACATCTGGACGGTGACGTCGTCGGGGACGAGTTCGCCGCGGGAGGAGTACTCGACGAAGGTCTTGCCAAGCGGGGAGTGGATGTCGAGGGTTCGGAAGACCTCGCCGCAGGAGAGGTGGTAGAAGCCCGGGATGAGTCCGAGGATCTTGCCCTGGGTGCCCTTGCCCGCGCCGGGGGCGCCGAAGAGGAGGATGGTCTGGTAGCGGTCGGGCATTGGGAGTCTCCGTCGCGCTGCTCCACCCTGGCACTGTTGGAGCGCGCCAGTGTACGCAGTATCGGCCTCGTGGCGTCTCTGCTTCGGCTCGGCCCGGGTAGGCCGCGTGAGTCAGCCTGCCGCGAGGACTTCCTTGGCCATGTTGGCGGGCATGGGCCTGTAGGCGAGGAACTCCATGGTGTTGCTGGCGCGACCCTGGGAGAGGCCGCGGAGGACGGTGGTGTAGCCGAACATCTCGGAGAGGGGGACTTCGCAGGTGATGACCTTGACGCCGTCGCGGTCCTCGGTGTCCACGATCATGCCGCGGCGCGAGGAGATGTCGCCGGTGACGTTGCCGACGTAGTCCTCTGGCGTGAGGATGACGACCTTCATGATGGGTTCGAGGAGGAGGCTTCCGGCCTTGGCGACGGCCTCGCGCAGGGCGAGGCGCGCGGCCTGCTCGAAGGCGACCTGCGACGAGTCGACCTGGTGGTAGGAGCCGTCGATGAGTTCGACCTTGATGTTGATGAGGGGGTAGCCGGCGGTGACGCCGGAGATGGCGGTCTGACGGATGCCGGCCTCGACGGAGGGGATGTACTCCCTGGGGACGGAGCCGCCGATGATCTTGTTGGCGAAGGCGACGGAGTCGCGGAAGTCAAGCCCCTCGGCCTTGGCCTGCTCGGGGGTGCAGGGTTCGAGGTTGATGATGACGTCGCCGTACTGCCCGCGGCCGCCGGTCTGCTTGACGAACCGGCCTCGGACGTTCCTGGCGGGTCCGGCGATGGCCTCGCGGTAGGAGACTCGCGGCTTGCCGACCTCGACGTTGACCTTCATGTCGCGGACGAGTTTGTTCTTGATGATTTCGAGGTGGAGTTCGCCCATTCCGGCGATGATGGTCTGGCCGGTTTCCTCGTCGAAGTTGGAGCGGAAGGAGGGGTCCTCGCGTCGGATGGTGACGAGGGCCTCGGAGAGTTTGCGCTTGTCGTCGGCGGTCTTCGGCTCGATGGACATGGAGATGACCGGCTCGGGGAAGTCCATGCGCTCGAGGATGATGGGGTTGTCGGGGTCGCAGAGCGTGTCGCCGGTGATGGAATCCTTGATGCCGACGACGGCGACGATGTTGCCCGCGCCGACCTCTTCGAGGGGGATGCGGTCCTTGGCGTGCATCTCGAAGATTCGGCTGGCGATCTCGCGCTTGCGGTTGACGGGGTTGAGGAGGCGTGTGCCCTTCTTCAGGACGCCGGAGTAGACGCGGACGTAGGTGAGGTCGCCGTGCGTGTCACTGACGACCTTGAAGACGAGGGCGGAGAAGGGGGCCGTGTCCGAGTTGGGGCGGGTGAGTTTGTTCTCGCGATCGTCGGGGTCGACGCCGTCGACCTCGGGGACTTCGGTGGGGTTGGGGAGGTAGTCGATGACGCCGTCGAGGAGCCGCTGGACGCCGATGTTGCGCAGGGCCGCGCCGCAGAAGACGGGGTTGCACTTGCGTGCGAGGGTGCCGGCGCGGAGGGCCTTGCGGATGTCGGCGTCGGTGATGGCGGACTCGTCCTCGAGGTAGCGTTCCATCAGGGCGTCGTCGAGTTCGGCGGCCTTCTCGACCAGTTCGTGGCGCCAGAGTTCGGCGGTCTCGCGGAGGTGCTCGGGGATGTCCTTCTCGGTGACGATCGCGCCCTGCTCGTCGGCGTCGAAGTAGTACGCCCGCATCGTGAGCAGGTCGATCAGGCCTTCGAGGGTCTGGCCCTGGCCGATGGGGTACTGCACGGCGATGGGGTTGGCGCCGAGGCGCTGGCGGATGGAGCGGAAGGAGAACTCGAAGTTCGCGCCCAGTTTGTCCATCTTGTTGATGAAGCAGAGGCGCGGCACGCGGTAGCGGTCGGCCTGGCGCCAGACGGTCTCGGACTGGGCCTCGACGCCTTCCTTGCCGTCGAAGACCGCGACCGCGCCGTCGAGCACGCGGAGTGAGCGTTCGACCTCGATGGTGAAGTCGACGTGCCCGGGCGTGTCGATGAGCTTGATCTTGTATTCAACGCAGTTGCGGACCCACGGGCAGGTGGTGGCGGCGGACTGGATGGTGATGCCGCGCTCCTGCTCCTCCTGGAGGAAGTCCATGGTCGCGGTGCCCTCGTGGACCTCGCCCATCTTGTAGTTCTTGCCGGTGTAGAACAGCACGCGCTCGGTGACGGTGGTCTTGCCGGCGTCGATGTGGGCGCAGATGCCGATGTTGCGGATTCTGGAAAGGTCGGTGGCCATGGGTCGGTCTCGGTGGTTCGTTCGTGCGATCGTGGCGTGCGCCGGTTCGTGCCGGCACGGGCCGTGGTTGTCTGGTGGATGGTCCCCGGCGCGGTCGCCCGTGTCGGGGTCGGGTGGCTGAGAGGTGTGGAGTCGCTGCGGGCGGCTCTCGGCGTCGGCCCCCCTCGGGCCGTCCGGGCCGCCCGCCGCGTCAGAGTGCGGCGGGGGTCGGCCCGGATTCGTCTTCCTCGTCCATGGCGCGGTCCCCTTCTCGGATCGGCCGGTTTCGGGCGCGGCTTGGGCGAATGCCTCCCGCCGCGGCCTCGGGCTACTCCCTGATCGGACGATTGTTCGAGGGGCGTTGGTCCGAATCAAGAACCGCCGAGAAGTTCATCGATCCTTTGCCTGCGGGGGGGGTCGAGGCCGGCGAGGGGGTCGAGGCGCTTGAGAGCGTCGTTCTCGAGGGCCTTGGCGGCCCAGCGGCGGGCGTCGTCGGTGCGGCCGAGGGAGTGGGAGACCTCGGCAAGGCGGAACGGAAAGTCGAGGCCGTAAGGGTCGAGGGACGCGCCGCGTTCGAGGGCGTCGGCGGCGGCTGCGCGGGCTTCGTCGTCAGCGAGCAGTTGGGCGCGGAGGAGCAGGACGCTCGCCAGCGTACTCCACGACTCGGGGCGATGGGGCCAGCGGTCGGCCATGGCGCGGGCGGCTCGCTCGGCGTCGGCGAGTCGGCTCTCGACGGGGCGACCGATCGAGGGGGCGAGCGAGGCGCCGTGGCCGTGCAGGCGGGCGAGGGAGCGGGCGATGGTGGGGTGGCTCGGTCGGGCGTCGGCGGCACGGGTGAGGGCAGGGACGGCGGCGTCGATGGCGAGGAGGCGCACCTCGGTGAGCGCGGCGGTGAGTTGGGCGGCGGTGCGGGGCGGCTGGCGACGGAGCGCGACGCCGAGGTCCAAGACGAGCGCTTCGTAGGTATCGCCGGGCTGACCGGAGCCGGACTGGAGCGCGATGGCTCGCTGGTCGAACTCGGCGGCGACGGAGGCGGCGCGCGCGGCGGCTCGGAGATGGCGTTCTGTTGAGAGCAGTGGCAGGAACGCGAAGGCGAGGAGGGCGGCGGCGAGCAGTGCAGTGCCCGCGACGGGGGCGAGTGTCAGGCGGCGTCGTGGCGCGCCGGGGTCGGAGCGCGGAGCGGACGCCGCGGCGATCACGAGCAGGGCGAGCGCGGCGGAGCCGGGGGTGGTGAGGGTCAGTTCGATCTGGGCGTGCGCGGCCAGCGCGAGCGCGGCGGCGGGGGCCGCGGCGTCGAGGGCGCGCGAGGCGAGGGCGAGGGCTGCTCCCGCGACGGCCGCCCACGCGATGCCCCACGCGAGCAGCCGGACCAGCGATTCGACGGCGAGGAGGGCGGCCGCGGAGGGGACGGCTCGGGCGATGGGGAGTTCCTCGAGGATGAACGAGACGCCGAGGGCAATCGCGATGGCGATCAACCCGACGATGCACGCGGGTAACCGCGGCGCGAGAGGGGGGGGTAAGTCGGTGTGGGGGGCTTCGAGGAGTCGTCGGCCCGCGGCGGCGACCCATGCGAGCCAGAGGGCGGCCCAGGCGGCCGCACCGATGCCGAGGGTGGCGAGCCAGTCGAAGAGGACGCTGTGCGGGCTGGCGACTTCCTCGGGACTGAGGGGGGGGCGCTGGATGAGGTAGGCGGTCTTGAAGCCGTCGGGTCCGACGCCGAGCAGGGGGGCGTCTGCGAAGATGCGTGATGCGCCCTGGAGGTAGAACCATCGGAAGAGGATGGAGAGTTCCCCGATGCGCTCGCCGACGAGGCCGCGGGCGACGACCGCGGCGAGCGCGGCCGCGACGACGCCGAGTCCGATCGCGACGCCCGTGCGTGGTGGCAGTCGGAGGCGCCGCGCGAACATCGGCAATGCGAGCAGGACGATCCCGAGCGCGGCGGCGGCGATGGCACCCTTCGGCGCCTGTCCGCCCGCGATGGGGCCGAGGAACAGGCCCGCGGCGGCGGCGATCGCGCCGAGCGGTGGCAGAGCGAGCAGGATGCGCGGGACGGGGGGGGTGTCTGCGGGCCGTCGCAGCGACGCGAGCGCGACGCCGAGAAGCCCGACGAAGCACGCCGCCATGACGCTGGCGTAGACGTTGGAGAGGCCGAACCAGCCGGAGGCTTCGGGCTGGGTGAGCCGGCGCTCGAAGATGAGGGCGGAGGATGAGCCGGGTTCCCAGCCGTGGGAATGGAGGATGGCGTCGCGCCGGTGATTGAAGTCCTGCACGGTCGCGGCGTGCTCGACGAAGACCTGCATCACGCCGCGGCCCGCGAGCGCAACGGCGAAGCCGAAGGTGACCGCGAGCGTCATTCGGCGGACGGCGGCGTCGCGGGCGGCTTCGCGCAGGGCGAGCGCTCCGCCGAGCGCGGCGATCCAGACCGAGGCGAGGCGTACGTCGTCAAGGGTGCGGTCGGGGCGGAGCATGGCGTGCCAGAGGGCGGGGAGCGTGCCGATGGCGAGGAGAAGCAGCGCGACGGCCGGGAGGCGCCGCTGTGCGAGATGTTGCGCGAACAGGACCGCCGTCGCGCCGAGCAGCGTCGCAACGTCGAGCGCCACCGAACCCGCTGGCCCGATGCCGAGGAGCGGTGACCAGACGACGGTGGGGTCCATGGTCCAGCCGGGGAGGGGGTCGTGGCGGACGGTGGCGCGGGCGAGCGCGGCGGCGAGGATGGTCGTCGAGCCGAGCCAGAGGAGGCGGCGCGCGGATGTCGGCGCGGAGTCGGTCATGGGTTCGCGCCGTTGCGTGGTGCGCTGGCGAACTCGAAGGCGGCGACGACGAGCAGGATGACGGCGCACTGCACGCCGATGAGGAACGCCTGCCACGGCGCGAGCGAGGCGAGCATGACGCCCGAGAGGCCGGTCACGCCGGTGAGGCCGCAGATGACGGCGACCGCGGCCGGTTTGCCCAGGCCGCGGCGGACGAGGCGGTGGGAGAAGTGATTGAGGTCGCCGACGAACGGGCTTCGGCCGTGGCGCAGGCGGACGATTGTGACCGAGGCGAAGTCGTACAGCGGGACGGCGAGCACGACGAGGGGCATGAAGACGGCGTACCAGCCGCCCGCGGCGTCGGGGTCGTAGTAGGTCGTGCGGACGGTGAGAAAGCCGAGCAGGAATCCGATGACAAGTGAGCCGCCGTCGCCCATGAAGATGCGGGCCGGCGGTCGGTTGTAGGCGAGGAAGCCGAGGCAGGAGCCGACGAGCAGGGCGAGCGTGGCGGCGACGAACCACTGACCGGTGAGCAGGGAGGCGGCGAGGAAGCATGTGCCCGCGACGCTCGCCACGCCCGCGCACAGGCCGTCCATGTTGTCGATGAAGTTCATGGCGTTGGTGACGATGGCGATCCACAGGACGGTGGCGGCGATGGAGAGCCACGGCCCGCCGACATGGGCGTCGAGGACGGTGAGGAGTCGGGTGTCGGTGAGCGAGGCGATCGCGCCGGCCGCGCCGAGCATGACGGCGAGTTTGATCCACGGGCCGAGCGGGCGGCGATCGTCGATGACGCCGAGCAGGTGCAGCGCTGCGAGCGCACCGAGCAGTCCGAGCGCGAGCGGAGCCTGCTGCGCGATGCCGGGCAGGTGCTCCCAAAGGGCGACCGGGATCAGGCCGGGCTCCTCCTGCCATTCGAGGTCGCTCGTTCGTGCGAGCGGGACGAGGAGTGCGAGGCCGGCGAGCATCGGGAGGGCGATGCCGGCGAAGATGGCGATGCCGCCGGTGTTCGGCACGGGTCGCGGCGGCTCCTTGACCTGCCCTTCGACGCCGGGCGAGTCGAAGGCTCCGAGCCTGTGGCCGAGCCGGGCGAGGATGGCGGTGAGCGGGAACGAGACCGCCAACGCCGCGGGGATGAGCGCCAGGCAGAGCCAGATCATCCGGCGACTGTACCGCGTGTGCGGGCGAGCCGCCGTGCGATGGGCCAGGGGAGGTAGGCCAGGGCGAGCGCGGCTTGGGCGATCAGGACGAGGGCGATCGGCCGCCAGGGCCACGGGCCGAGTGAGTCGAGGAGCGTGCGGTGCTCGGGCGTGGTGCGGCCGAGGTAGCCGTAGTTGAGGTCGAAGGCGAGGTTGATGACGAGCACGGCGGCCCCGTATGCAAGGCTGAGGCCGGCGGCGACGAGCCAGTCGCGGAGCATCGGGCGATAGCCGAGGGCGATGACGTCGTAGACGGCCGAGCCGACGATGTGGGTGTGGCCGACGAAGAAGAGCCAGAACCGGAGCGTGCCGAAGCCCTCGTCGAGGACGGGCGTGAAGTAGGCCTGCGTGGAGAGGGCGAAGGCCCAGAAGTAGAGGAGGGTGCGCAGCCATCGCGCCTGCGTGAGGAGGGCGAACGGCGCGACCCACGCGGCCAGATCGCACAAGTGGAGCGGGAAACTCTCGCGCGGGTCGAAGTTCGCGGGCAGGAGCCACCAGACGACCGCCGCGGCCTGCCAGAGCATGGTGGTGGCGATCCACGCGAAACGGAGGGCGCGTTCGCGCGGCGTGCCGCGCCAGCGCCGGCCGAGGACGGCGGCCGCGGCCATGAGGGCGGCGATGATCGCGACCGTGATGACGTGCTGCATCGAGAAGGCCCGGAACTCGAGCATCCAGTCCCAGTGCGGCTCGGGGGGTGTCGGCAAGGTGACCTTCACGCGGGCATGGTACTTCGGCGGGAGGGACGGGGGTCGCGGTGTGGTATGTTTGGGCATGGACATTCGAGGCTGTATCGCGGCGTTGGCGGTCTGGTGCGCGGTGGTTCCGGCGTTCGGGCAGGGCGATGGGCCGACGGCGCACCGGCACGCCCGCGTGCTGGACGAGTCGCGTTTCGAGACGAACCGCGGCGTGCCGATGCTGCCGCTGCCGGAGGAGAAGGACGCTTTCTTCTTCGTGGTCTTCGGCGACCGGACCGGCGGGCCGGCCGAGGGCGTGAAGGTGCTGGCCGAGGCGGTGCGGGACGTGAACCTGCTCGGGCCGGACCTGGTGATGACCGTGGGCGATCTCGTCGAGGGGTACAACCAGACCGACCGCTGGATGGGGCAGATGCGCGAGTTCAAGGGGATCATGGACGGGCTGGTGTGTCCGTGGTTTCCGGTGGCGGGGAACCACGACGTCTACTGGCGCGGCGAGGGCAAGCCGCCGGGCGAGCACGAGAGCAACTACGAGGCGCACTTCGGGCCGCTGTGGTACGCGTTCGAGCACAAGGGGTGCTGGTTCATCGCGCTCTACTCCGACGAGGGGAACCCGGAGACGGGCGAAAAGGACTTCAACAAGCCCGAGTGCCAGCGCATCAGCGAGGAGCAGTTGGCGTGGCTTGCGGCGACGCTGGAGCGGGCGCGCGGGGCGAAGCACGTCTTCGTCTTTCTGCATCATCCGCGCTGGCTGGGCGGGAACTACGGCGACGACTGGGAGCGTGTACACGCGCTGCTGGCGAGCGCGGGGAACGTGACGGCCGTCTTCGCCGGGCACATCCACCGCATGCGCCACGACGGGTGGCGCGACGGCGTGGAGTATGTGACGCTCGCGACGGTCGGCGGGGCGCAGTCGGGCAAGGCGCCGGAGGCGGGGTACCTTCATCAGTACCACATCGTCACGGTGCGGGATGAGGGCATCTCGCTGGCGTGCCTGCCTGTGGGCGCGGCGATGGACGTACGTGCCCTCACGGGGCAGGTGAGCGATGAGTGCTCGCGCCTGGCGGACGTGCGGCCGGTCTTCGGGGAGGCGCTCGAGGTGGCGCGCGACGGTTCTGCGCGGGGGCGGCTGCGCGTCGAGGTCGCCAACCCGACGACGCGGCCGGTGGAGGCGACCGTCTCGCTCGGCAGCCGCGACAGCCGTTGGCTGGTCATTCCCGACCACGCGCACGCCATCGTCGAGCCGGGGGCGACGCGGGCGTTCGAGTTCCGGGCGGAGCGGATCGGCGGCGGGATCGACGAGACGTTCCGGCCGGTCGAGGTGTCGCTGGCGATGGAATATCTGGCGGAGGCGGCGCGGTTCCGCATCCCGGAGACGCGGGCGGACGTGCCGCTCACCGTGGACCTGGCGCGGCCGGAGGAGTCGGGCGCGGACCAGGCGGCGTCGTTCGACGGCTCGTCGTGGCTGGAGGTGGCAAGCGAGCGGCTCGCGCTGCCGAGCGGGCCGCTGACGATCGAGTGCTGGATGCAGGCACGGTCGTTCGGCGAGCGGACCGGGCTGGTGTGCAAGACGGAGTCGTCGGACTACGGCATCTTCGTGAGCCGGGGCCGGCCGGAGTTTTTCGTGTACCTGGGCGATCGGTACGCCGAGGTCGGGCCGGGCGAGGCGACGCTGGAGGTCGGGCGGTGGCACCACGTCGCGGGCGTGTACGACGGGCGCGAAGTGCGGCTGTACGTGGACGGTGCGCTGGTTGCGTCGGTGGAGCGGACGGGGCGGAGGCGCACGAACCGGCTGCCGCTGATGATCGGGGCGGACGTGGACGGTCGCGGCGCGGCCGTCTCGCACTTCGACGGCCAGATCGACGGCGTGCGGCTGTCGCGCGTCGCTCGCTACTCGGGCGAGCGCTTCACGCCCGAGCGCCGGCACGCGCCGGACGCCGACACGCTGCTGCTGCTGAACATGGACGGGCGCGTGGGGCCGTGGATGTACGACGAGTCGCCGAACCGTGCGCACGCGACCGTGCGGGGGGGGTGGCGTTGCGTGCGGCGGAGTAGGGGGGGGCGGTCGAGCAGGGACTGCTGGTCGGGTTCGTTCAACAGACAGTGCTGTCCGATTTGATCCTGCGCAAGGGAGCCAGAGCGGAAACAGCGTCCATGCGGCTGGGTTCCTGAGCGGTATCAGTCAGGGCTGGGATTTGTGTTGGCGTCAGAGGAATGTCGGTGTAGATTGGTGGAACTGGCGCGTGGCGTTGCCTCGCCGGGTTGGGCGCGAGGAGGAACGCAGCATGAGAGTCTGCCGGGGGTTCGCCCTTTCGCTCGTGGCGTTGTTCGCTGGCGCTGCGCCGGCTCAGCCCGTGTTCTTCGACGACTTCGACGGCGACGATCTGCTGCCGCATTGGAGCACGCCGCCGGACATCTGCTGGGAGTACAGCGTCAGCGGTGGGATGCTGCAAGTGACGGGGCTGTTCTGTCCTTCAGACCCCGAAGACGAGTCGAACTGGGCCATCATGGGCGCGGGCTACGAGCCGCAGACGGACTTTCGCGCCGACGTGTGGATGGGCTGGGAGCCGGGCGATCAGCCGCATAAGTTGGCATTCCACGTCATCGGTCCTCAGGGTCAGGGCATCGCGAGCTTCGGCTACTGGTTCGCGGACTGGCTGGGGCCGGACCCTCTCATCACTGCGAGTACCGGCGGGGGCGATGTGCACCGCGTACCCGCACCGATGGCGGGAGTTTACCAGTTCACTCTCGTTCGGAGCGGCACGGAGTTCGAGTTCTTCTTCAACGGCAACTACTTCGCTAGTTTCACGGACCGCTTCGGCACCCCTGCAGCGATCATAAGCCTTGAGTTCGTCGGTCCGTTTCCGGGTGAGTTGGGCGTCTTGCACGTCGATCGTGTTCGGATAGTGCCATCGCCTGGAGTATTGAGCGTGCTCGCGGGGGCTGGCGTATGGCGCTCGTCGCGCAGGCGGTGCTCTCGGCGCGTGCGTCGAGCCGCTTGCAGCCGGCATCATCACGACTTTCGGGGAGGCTCGAAATGAAGACGAGACGCGCGATCCTGGTGCTCAGCCTGATCCCATCGGTGGTCCTTGCCCAGGACGGGCTGTGGGAACAGTGGTTCTGGTTCGGCAATAGCTCAAACGGCTCCGACGCCACGCGTGCGATCAACCTCATCCACCTGTGGGACGGGAGCACGGCGAAGGTGCTCGCCCTGTCGCAATACCTCCCCGACTCCGACCTCGAGAGCCGGCTGTGGACGCCGCCGCCCGTCGGTAGTGAGCCTCAAGACCCCGGCGTGTTCGAGGACGCCACGATCGACGCCTCCATGTTCTGCGGGGGTCACAGCGCGCTGGCCGACGGGCGTGTGCTGCACGTGGGTGGGGAGTACGTGAATGCTGCGCACTTGTTCAACCCCTGGGCGCCTGTCGGCAATCAGTGGAACAACCCCGTCGCCCCGCCGTCGATGACGTACAAGCGCTGGTACCCGACGGCGACGACGCTGCCCGATGGGCGCGTTCTCGTCTGCTCTGGCCACCAATCGACGAATGGCGATTTTGCAACGATCCCTGAACTGTACGATCCCTGGACCAACTCATGGACTCAACTGTTCAGCGCCGAGCGTCAGCAGACGCTCTACCCGTTCATGTTCGTCCTGCCCAGCGGCTGGCTGATCGACGCCGGACCGGGGCAGACGCGGCTCCTCAACCCGAACACCTGGTCGTGGGGTGCGACGATCGGCGATCCGTCGTGGCCCGACCCTCCTCCTCCGCCGCCCGGCCTCAAGGCCTCGGCGGTCATGTACGAGCCGGGCAAGATCATGCGGTGCGGCGGCGACAGCCCGGCCGTCGCTACGACTTGGACGATGGACATTTCGACCAGCGCGATCCCGCTGACGTGGCTGGTGGCCGGGGACATGAATACCGCCCGGCGCAACCACAACCTCGTGGTCCTGCCGGACGGCAAGGTACTCGCCTTGGGCGGCAATACGACGGGCAACACCACCGGCCCCGTGTTCGAGGCGGAGATCTTCGACCCTGCGACGGGCGCGTGGACACTCCAGCCACCGTCACATCCTGATTGGCCACGGTGGTACCACTCCACGGCGATGCTCCTGCCTGACGGGCGAGTCGTCTCCGCGGGCGGCAACGGAAGCAGGACAGGCCAGATCTTCAATCCGCCGTACATCACCAGCGGCGCGCCGCGGCCGACGATCACGGGCGCTCCGGCGTACATGCAGTACGGCCAGCAATACGTCATCTCGTTCAACCGCAACGGCGGGCCGCAGGCGACGAAGGCGTGCCTGATCCGGCTGGCGGCGACAACGCACGGGTTCGACTAGGAGCAGCGCCGCGTGCCGCTGACCGTCTCCGGGAACGTCATCAACCAGATGACGGTCACCGCGCCGGCGCACGGCGCCATCGCGCCGCCGGGATTCTACATGCTGTTCATCCTGAACGAGTACGCGACGAGCCAGTTCGCGCCGTGCGACATGGCGTGGTACGTGCAGGTCGGGCCTTGATGGGCTGGGCGCGGCACGGAGGCGGGGGCGACGGCGTTCGCTGCCCTCACGTCGCCGCTTCGTGGCGGAGTTGCCCGCAGGCGGCGGCGATGTCTCGGCCGCGGCTGCGGCGGATGTGGGTGTTGACGCCTCGGGCGCGGAGGATGCGCTGGAAGTCGCGGACGTCGTCGGTGCGGGGTCGGCGGAACTCCAGGCCTTCGACCTCGTTGTAGCGGATGAGGTTGACGTTGGCGCGGAGCGAGCGCGCGACGCCGGCGAGTTGGGCGGCGTGTTCGGGGCGGTCGTTCACGCCGCCGAGCAGGATGTACTCGAGCGTGATCTCGCGCCCGGTCTTCTCGAACCAGACGCGGCAGGCGGCGAGGAGGTCGGCGATGCTGGTGTACTCGGCCCAGGGGATGAGTCGGCGGCGCAGGTCATCGTTGGGGGCGTGGAGGCTGAGCGCGAGCGTGACGGGGAGGTCCAGTTGCTCGGCGAGTTTCTCGATGGCCCGCGGCAGGCCGACGGTGGAGATGGTGATGCGCCGGGCGGAGAGGCCCACGCCCCACGGGGCCGCGAGCGTGCGCACGGCGTGGATGACGCTGGGGAGGTTGGCGAGCGGCTCGCCCATGCCCATGAAGACGACGTGGGTGATTCGGAGTGGGGGAGTGACGGAGTGACGGAGTGACGAAGTGGGGGAGGTCGAAGGCGAGGAGAGGAGGGAGTTGAGTCGCCAGACCTGCTCGACGATGCGGCCTGCGGAGAGGTTGCCGTCGAGGCCGCCGAGGCCGGAGGCGCAGAAGCGGCATCCGACGGGGCAGCCGACCTGGGAGGAGATGCAGGCTGTGCGGCGTGCGGCGGAGTTGGAGCCGCGCGAGGCTTCGACGGGGATCATCACGCACTCGGTCTGGCGGGCGGAGGGGGGGGGAGCGTGGAGGGGGAGGGGGATGCGTGATGATCGGACGACGGATGTGGTGGGTGGGTTGGCACTCGCTTGCGCTTCGTGCTCCGTTTGGACCGTGCTGAAGTCGGTCCATTCGACGAGGAGTTTCTCGGTGCCGTCGGTGGCGGTCTGGCGGCGGACCACGTCACCGGAGAGGAACGTCATATCCGCGGTGAGGCGTTCGCGGTCGGGCCTGGCGAGGTTGGTCATGGCGGCGGGGTCGGCGACGCCCTTTCGGTAGACCCAGTCGAGAGTCTGGTCGGCGCGGTAGGGGGGCAGGCCGCGTGCGGCAAACCAGGCGCGGAGGGTGTCCGGGGTGTGGTGAAAGATGTGGTTCGCGGGGTGGCGCACGCGGAAGGGTACTCGGCCGGGGCTATCGCCCCTCGATGGTCAGCGGCACCGCGCCGTAGAGGGCCTCGGTGACGACGGGTTTCTGGACGCTGATGCGCCGGTCGGCGTCGGGGTGGGCGCGGTCCTTCATGATGCGGCGGAGGTTGCCGGGGAGGGCGAACTCGACGTCCTCGTCGAAGACGTCGCGGGTTTCGATGGTCGCGCCGTAGCGCTGGACGAGGGCGCGGCAGACGCCGGCGACGAGGTCCTCGGGGGCGGAGGCACCGGCGGTGACCAGGACGGTGAAGTCGTCGTGGCACCGAATCCTGCCTTGCGAAGTCGGTGCGCCGGGGGCGTTCGGCACGACCGTCGGCCCAGAGCGACCGACGGTCGTGGCACGGGTGAACCACTCGTCCATCAGTCCCGAGGCGTCGTCGATGAGGCGGGCGGGGGTGCCGACGTTCTCGGCGATCTCCGTCAGGCGGACCGAGTTCGAGGAGTTGCGGCTGCCGACGACGAGGACGAGGTCGCACTCGGGGGCGAGCAGGCGGACGGCGTGCTGTCGGTTCGTCGTCGCGTAGCAGATGTCCTCGCTGGGCGGGGCTTTGATGTTGGGGAAGGCGCGCTTGAGGGCGTCGATGATGACGCCCGCGTCGTCGGTCGAGAGCGTTGTCTGCGTGAGATAGACGAGCCGGTCGGGGTCGCGGATGGTCAGGTGCGGGATGTCGTCGGGCGTCTCGACGACCTGGGTGGCGTCGGGGGCTTCGCCGGTGGTACCGATGACTTCCTGGTGGTTGCGGTGGCCGATGAGGAGGATCTGGTAGCCCTGGCGGGCGTAGCGCACGGCCTCGGAGTGGACCTTGGTGACGAGGGGGCAGGTGGCGTCGATGGCGTGCAGGCCGCGCTCGGCGGCGCGTTGGCGGACGGCGGGCGGGATGCCGTGGGCGGAGAAGACGAGGATCGAGCCGGGGGGCGGGTCGTCCACGTCTTCGACGAAGACAACGCCTCGGGAGCGGAAGCGGCCGACGACGTGGCGGTTGTGGACGATCTCGTGGTAGACGTAGATGGTTTCGCCGGGGAAGAGGTCGAGGACGCGGTCGACGACGTCGATGGCCATGCGGACGCCGGCGCAGAAGCCGCGGGGGTTGACGAGGAGGAGGCGCACCGGGGGAGGATAGAGGGCCATGCCCGCCTACGAGCCTCGACCGTGAGGGAGTGGTTTCGGAGTACTCAATCACCCCCCCTTGAGGGAGGGGGAGAATCGCTCTCCCCGGGTCGCGGCTCGTTGATCCCACCCGCCCCCGATGATCCCCCCGTGAAGACTGCGCAAGCGGCTTGCGGCCGCCGGGCGGGGGTCGGGGGCGGTCGGTATACTGCCGCCGCGTGGGGCGGCCCGGGGGCGGGCGGCGGAGTCTCAGGCCCCGGATCGGGGCGCGGGTCGGGATGGGAATCGAGCCGATGGGGCAGAAGGTCAAAGCGTGGCAGATCGCCCTGTTCGTGGCGGCTTTCGCCGCGCTGGGGGTCACGACTTGGCGGGCGTTGTTCCGTGACTCGCCTCAGCGTCGCCTTTCCAACAGCATCATGTTCGTCGATGTGGAGTCGGGCCAACTGTTCGAGTTTGAGGTTGGTGGTCGTAAGGCCGTTATGCCGCCTGAGAGGCACCCGCAGTCGAACAAGATCGCGCTGGTGCCTGTGTACAAGGAGGACGGGAAGTGGCTCGTACCTCCGAGATACAGAGACACGCTGACGCAGGTCGAGGTCGAGAATCGGAGCGTCGATCCATCTTCCCTTGAGGTGCAGGTGGCGAGCGAGAAGTTTCAGCGGGTGAAGCGCTAAGTGAGAAGATCGTCGGGAGACGCAAGGAGAACGCCAATGATCCATCGGCTGATCAGACCGCAAGGTAACCCGCGTCGGGCGGCGTTCACACTGATTGAGTTGCTGGTCGTGATCGCGATCATCGCGTTGCTCATCGGCATTCTGTTGCCGGCGCTCGGTGCTGCCCGCAATGTGGCAAGGCAGGTCGTGTGCTCGTCGACTTCGCGGAGTCTGGGGCAGGGGCAGCAGTTCTACATGAGCGATTGGAAGGATTACTACGCGGGGCCGAACACGTCGGGTGCGCCGTATCAGGGTGTCCAAACTCAGCCTGAGTTCAAGATTCGATGGAAGGACATGATCGGCGATACGGGTCCTTCGGTGCCTACGCAGTACATGGACTGGATCAGCCCGACGCTCGGAGAATCTTACAATTTCTCACCCAATCGTGCAAGACGAACAGTGCAGATATTCAACGAACTTCAGTGCGCCGGCACAATGCTCTACAACACGAAGCTCTTCCCGAACAGCGGAGATGCAGGCGACAGGCTGGACTTCGAGAACGCTCTTCGGCAGTACGGATTTCGCCAGATATCGTATCTCTCACCTTCGTCGTTTCACCTGAAACCGAACGAGGATGTCGCGAAGCGACAGCGGTACAACGGAACGATTCTGCTCTATCACCTGCCGTTCCAGCAGACCCCGCTGACCATCTGGGAGGGGTTCAACCCTCGCCTCGATCTCGTCGGCACTCAGCCGTCGAACAAGGTCATGCACGCGGACGGAACACGGTACTGGGCTGTCGAAGCGATCGGGCGATTCCTTGATTTCGATTACCAGCCGAACGCCACGCAGTTTGGATCGTTCACATCCGCTACGCCGATCTTTCACGGAGACACGTCCTATGGACGTGACAAGTATCAAGATGACGACACAAACTGGCAGTTGAGTTTCCGCCACGGCGGCGCGATCAATGTTGCCTACTTTGATGGTCACGTTGGACTGATGAAGAAAGAGGACGCGTGGGCCGACCCCACTCCTTGGGCCCCCACGCGGAGCATCTTCAGGCACCAGGACGCGACGCCGGAGTCGCGGCAAGTGTTTGAGGACGGCTACAGGATTCCGTAGAGATGAACGGCTCTCGGATTCAGGTCTCGGAATGAAGGGAGAAACAGAAATGAAGCAGGCAGTGCTCGCGGTACTCACAGTTCTCGTGTTCTTCGTCGTGGTTCCCGCTTCCTCGGCCCAGCAAGACTGCGTGGTCGGCCACGCCGAAGTGGCGGCCCGATTCGAGGCCGATGCTGGCACGACATTCACGCTGGAGCAGACGTGGTCTGCGGCATACGCGGCTGCCGTCAACGCATGGTATGGAGCGAATTGCTTCCCTAACCCCATTATTGCGGCGTTCGACTGGGACTTCGATGGAGTCCCTGAACCCGCTGATGGCAGCACTACCGCCGCGGCCGCTGCCAGCATCGGTACGCATGACCGGCCGGGATGGTCAGCGGGCGTATCTGCATACACGTCGACGTTCTGTCTACCATGGGTTGCAGGCGTGAATGGTTATACGAACGTCGAGCAGTGTTGGGACGGCTGCTTCGCATTGAACGGCTTGGTCGCCTCGTCGAGACCGTACCTGCGATTCGGTGCCGATGGGGACTGGAGCGGTACGATCGAGGTCGCGACCCAGGGCTTCGTGCTTTGGCAGGTCGATCCCACCGTGCCGCGGCGAGTGGCCGGCGCGTTCGGCGTCGTGCGCAAGCCGGGTGGCACAGTCCCGATCGTAGGGTCCGTCACAAAGATGTCCGTCGGGGAACATGCCGTCGGCATGTCGCCGGATGGGAACGAAGGGTACGAAAGCGAGTTCCCGATCTCGGGAGGTGAGGGAGAAGTGGAAGTCGATGTCGTCACGCTCTCATTCGATGACGGCAGATTCGACGTGGATGGTGACAATCGGTTCACGCAGCTCGACGTCGATGCGCTGGATGCGGTCGTGGGTACCTAGGATGCAACGGATGAGGATCTCGTTTCTCGATTCGACTTCAACTCGACAGAAGAGATCGACAATGACGACGTGGCGGTGTTGCAGTTGGTCATCGACGGTGGGGCTGGCGCCGGCGTTCTCGGTGACTTCAACCTCGACAATGTCGCCGACTGCGATGACCTGGCGGCGATTCTCGATGCGATCGACAACGAAGAAGACCCGTTCGACGACTACATCATCGGCGACGCGGAGTATCGGATCGAACTCGACGCCGATCTCGACGGCGACAACGACGCGGACGATTGGAACATCATCTACGGTTTGCTCCAGCCTGCGGACGTCAACCGTGACGGCGAGGTCAACAGCGTGGATTTCGTGCAGTACCTGAACCTGTACAACGCGCAGGATCCCGCGGCCGACATGAACGGTGACGGGCAGGTCAACTCCGTGGATTTCGTGATCTACCTGAACTACTACAACAACCCCTGCTGACGAGCAGCCCTTCGGGCTGCCGAGGGAATGCGGCTTTCTTCCGGGGGTGTCGCTGGCGCGACACCCCCGGCTACTTACGAACAGCCCTCCGGGCTCTATCTGCTGACGGCCCTTCGGGATCTACTTGCTGACGGCCCTTCGGGCTGAGGGCAACGAGCAACGGGTGCAACGATCTTCGTCGGGAGTGATCTATGTCGTCCGAAACTGCGCTGGCGTGGCTGGGGGCACACGAAAAGGACTCGATCGCCCGGCTGATGGACTGGCTGCGCATCCCGAGTGTCTCGACGCAGCCGAAGCACAAGGGGGACTGCGAGCGGGCCGCGGCGTGGGCGGCGGAGCGGCTGCGCGAGTGCGGGCTGAGCGTCGAGGTGCTGCCGACGGGCGATCCGCCGGGGTCGGGGCATCCGGTCGTGCTGGCGGAGGCTCCGGGAGCGGCCGGGTATCGCGGGCCGCACGTGCTGTTCTACGGGCACTACGACGTGCAGCCGCCGGAGCCGCTGGAGTTGTGGGAGAGTCCGCCGTTCGAGCCTGTGATCCGGCCCGCGTCGGGGGAGTTGGGGGAGCGGATCGTGGCCCGCGGCGCGGTGGACGACAAGGGGCAGGTGGCCGCGTTCCTGGAGGCTCTGCGGGCGTGGAGCGAGATAGCAAATAGCAAATTGGCAAATGGCAAATCCGGAGAAGGCGTGGCGGCGGGGGTGCGGGTGACGGTGCTGCTGGAGGGTGAGGAGGAATCGGGGTCGGTGAACCTCGAGCGGTTCGTGCAGCAGCACGCGGAGCGGCTGGGCAAGTGCGACGTGTGCGTCATCAGCGACACGGGGATGCTCGGTCGCGGGCGGCCGGCGATCACCTACGGCGTGCGCGGGCTGACGTATACCGAGGTCGTGCTGCACGGGCCGAACCAGGACCTGCACTCGGGGCTGTGGGGCGGTCGGTGCCCGAACCCGGTCAACGAACT
The DNA here is from genome assembly GCA_035443945.1 of Phycisphaerales bacterium. GTDB lineage: Bacteria > Planctomycetota > Phycisphaerae > Phycisphaerales > UBA1924 > CAADGN01. The sequence continues at coordinate 33,491 of DAOMNQ010000028.1, forward strand.
GGTCAAGGTGCTGGCTGGCCTGTGGGACCAGGACCGCCGCGTCACGATCCCCGGCTTCTACGACGACGTGCGCGAACTGACAGCGGAGGAACGCGAGGGATGGCGGCGGCTGGGGTTCGACGCGGCGGATGCGCTGCGGAAGATCGGCCTGCCGCCGGAGGCGGACGTGGGCGAGGCGGGGTTCACGGCGATGGAGCGCGAGTGGGCGCGCCCGACGTGCGACATCAACGGGATCGTGGGGGGGTACACGGGCGAGGGGGCGAAGACGGTCATCGCCTCGCACGCGCGGGCGAAGGTGAGTTTCAGGCTGGTGGCGGACCAGGACCCGGCGAAGGTGACGGCGTCGTTCTTCGCGTGGCTGCGCGAGCGCACGCCGCCGGGCTGCCGGTGGGAGTTCATCGAGCACGGCGGGGGCTTCCCGGCGACGGTGCCGACGGACTCGCCGACGTTGCGGGCGGCCCGGCGCGCGCTGGAGCGTGCGGCGGGGCGCGCCCCGGACCTGATCAAGTCCGGCGGGTCGATCCCCGTGGCGGGGCTGCTGAAGCAGCGGCTCGGGCTGGACACGGTGTTCATGGGGTTCGGGCTGGATGACGACCGGGTGCACTCGCCGAACGAGAAGTTCGAGTTGGAGTGCTTCCGGCTGGGAGCGCGGGCGCACGTCGCGCTGTTGGATGAGTTGGCGCGGATGGGAGAGGGCGGGTAGGCCGCGGCACGGAGACGGGCACGGGCGCGACGGCTGTGCCACCGGTCGGGCCGGGTTCAGGCGGCGGCGCGCGTGGCGGTGGCCGGCTCGTCGTCGAGAATGATGACGTCGCCCTGCTCGTCGTCGTCCACGACCGTGATCGATGCGTTGAGGTGGTCCTCGGCGCGGCGTTTGAGTTCGGCGACGCGCTTGCGGAGCGTGATTTCGGCCCGGGTGTCGCGGACCTGCCCGGCGATCGCGTTGAGCACGGCGAGCACGCACAGCCCGATGATCAGGGCGATGAGGATCAGGCTCTCGGAGGGGATGGCGGCCACGAAGGGGAAATCGGCCGCAACCGCGGGAGGCTTGAGCCTATTAGAATCCTGACGATGCCGGATTCCCTCCTGAACCTGGTCCGGGCGGTCGCGTGGTCGCTGGTCCTGCTGCTCGCGGTCGGCCCGGCGGCGGCCCAGCGTGACCTGCTCGCGCCCGACGGAGGGGATGCGACCCCGGCCGTGCCCGTGGGCGAGGTGCAGGTCGACATGGACCGCTTCGGCTTCTCCGGGGCGGCGCGGGCGGGCGAGTGGACCGGGATTCGGCTGCGGGTGATGGATCGGGCGGAGCGGCAGCGCGACGTGCTGATCCGCGTGTCGGTGCCGGACCCCGACGGCGATACGACGCAGCCGCGGGTCGCGATGACGACGAACCCGGGGCTGTCGCAGCCGGTGTGGGTGTACCTGCGTTTGCCGGGGCGTTTCGAGTCGGCGGACCTGCTGAGCGTGACGGTGTTCGAGGCGGAGGAGGGGGGCGACGGCGTCGTGCGCGAGGGGCGCGTGATCGGGCAGACGCGGGTCAGCCCGCCGCGACTGCTGGATGCGTCCGAGTCGGTTGCGGCTGTGATCGGGGATCGCTCGCACGGGCTTGGGCAGTACGGGACGCGGTACCAGAACTCGTCGTTTGCGCCGCTGGGGCACGAACTGCTCGACGCGCGCACGGGAAATCTGCCGGACGACCTGCCGGATCGGTGGCTCGGTTTGGCCCCGGTGGAGGTCGTGGTATGGACGCGCGGCTCGCCGGGGGACCTGACGATCGAGCAGGTGCGTGCGCTGCGGGAGTGGGTGGAGCGTGGGGGGCACCTGATCGTGTGCCTGCCGCCGGTGGGGCAGGACTGGATCACGATCGCCAACCGCGAGTTGGCGGAGATGATGCCGGCGGTGAGCATTGCTCGGCGGACGGGCGTGGACCTCGGCGCGTATTCGACGCTGCTGACCTCGCGCACGGATGCGGTGCTGCCGCAGAGCGGGACGGTGCACTCGCTCTCGCCGCGTGCGGACGCGGACCCAGGGCAGGCGATGCGCATCCTGAACGGGCCTGACGGTGAGTGCGTGGTGGCGCGTCGGCTGGTGGGGGCGGGTGCGGTGACGCTGATCGGGATCGATCTCGGGCATCCGGGGCTGATGCAGGCGGGGCTGCCGGAGGCGGCGGTGTTCTGGCACCGTGTGCTGGGCCGGCGCGGGCAGGTGATGTCGCAGGCCGAACTGGCGCAGTTGGAGACGCGGAGCAGCAAGCCGCTGGCGTTCCGGACGACGGTGGAGTACGACCAGGACCTGCCGTCGTCGATCGCGAAGTCTGGGCGTGCGGTGGCGGGTGTGTTCCTGGGGTTCGTGGTGTTCGCGGTGTACTGGATCGCGGCGGGGCCGGGCGGGTTCGGGCTGCTGAAGCGCCGCCAGGCCGTGAAGCACGCGTGGGTGGCGTTCCTGGCGACGAGCCTGGTGTTCACGGGTCTGGCGTGGGGTGGGGCGCTGCTGCTGCGGCCCAAGCGGCTCGAGGCGACGCACCTGACCTTCCTCGACCACGTATACGGCGAGCGCAAGCAGCGCACGCGGACGTGGATGAGCCTGCTGGTGCCGAGTTACGGCGAAGCGACGGTGTCGGTGGGCGACGAGCCGACGGCGATCGGCGGGCTGCGGGTGCATCACGCGATCGCGCCGTGGGATCAGCCGCGGACGCTTGGGGTTTCCGGTCGGGGCGGGTTCCCTGACGCGCGTGGGTACACGGTGGACGGCCGCTCGCCCAACTCGATGACATTCCCGACACGGGCGACGGTGAAGCAACTGATTGCGGACTGGTCGGGCGGGATGGCGTGGCGGTCGATCCGGCCGGTGGTTGACGCGACTGGCAACCTCGATACGGCGATCCGGTTCCGGCGCGGAGACATCGGCAACCACCTGCTCGAAGGCGTGCTGACGCACGAACTGCCGGGCGGGCTAGAGAACGTAGTGATCGTGGTGGTGCGGCGACAGCAGCCGATGTGGGCGCCGCCGAGCGACCAGTTGATCTGCGCGGCGTACGCGTTCAAGCGGACGGGGGTGTGGCAGCCGGGCGAGCCGCTGAACCTTGAACTGGCGACGGTGCTTTCGGGCACGGACGTGCTGGCGCAGAACTACCTGGGCGACCTGACGCGGATGTCGTCGAGCGTGCCGGGGGGGTTCGGGGAGCAGACAGCGGACCCGCGGCGTGCGCCGGATCGGCTGGCTGCGCTCGCGCTGTTCAGCCACCTCGCGCCGCCGGACTTCAGCCGCGGACTGACGGACACCTCTGCGCCGGTGCTGGCGCGGCGGGCGGGGGCGCAGCGGTGGGACCTTGGGCGGTGGTTCACGCAGCCGTGCGTGATCGTGATCGGGCAACTGAAGGCGTCGGGGAAGGACGCGTGCCCGACGCCGATGCGGGTGTCGATCGGCGGGCAGGAGCGGGCGGTCCATTTCGACGGGACGACGGTGGTTCGCTGGATCTATCCTCTGCCCGACGATCCGCCGGCGGTGGTGCGTCCGGCGCGTGGCGAGGAGCCCGCGGCCGTCGGCGGAGCGGAAGGCGGCGGTTGATCGGCGAGGGAGACCCGGCGTGCGGATGATCGAGACGATCAACCTGACCAAGCGCTACGGCGAACTCGTCGCGCTCGACAACCTCAACCTGACCATCGACGAGGGGGACTGCTTCGGGTTCATCGGCCCCAACGGCGCGGGCAAGACGACCACGATCAAGGTCCTGGCGACGCTGCTGAAGCCTTCGAGCGGGCAGGCGCAGGTGTGCGGCCTGACGATCGGGTACCAGAACCGCCAGATCCGTCCCATGATCGGGTACGTGCCGGACTTCATGGGCGCGTACGAGGACATGGTCGTCACGGAGTACCTGGAGTTCTTCGCCGCGGCGTACAACATCCACGGGCAGGAGCGGCGGCGGGTGGTGAACGACGTGCTCGAACTGACGGACCTGACGTACAAGGCGACGGCGGAGGTGAACAGCCTGAGCCGGGGCATGCAGCAGCGGCTGAGCATCGCGCGGGTGCTGCTGCACGATCCGAAGGTGCTGCTGATGGACGAGCCGGCGTCGGGGCTGGACCCTCGGGCGAGGATCGAGATCCGCGAGTTGCTCAAGGAACTGAAGCGGATGGGCAAGACCATCCTCATCAGTTCGCACATCCTCCACGAACTGGCGGAGTTGTGCAACGTCGTGGGGATCATCGAGCGGGGCAAACTGCTGTACAGCGGGCCGGTGGCGGAGATACTGCGCCGGGCGCGCGTCGGGCACGTGATCCACGTCGGCGTGGTGGGCGACGCGCAGCGGGCCGAGCAGGTCCTGCAGGCGTTCCCGGGTGTCAAGAAGGTTGCGATGGCGGACGGGGCGGGAAGCGTCAACGGCCAGGTCGGGACGCTCTTCCACGTGACGTTCGAGGAGGCGGGCGGTCGGTCGTACACCGACCTGCCGAACCTGCTCATCAACGGCGGGTTCCGGCTCACGCAGTTCACGGAGGAGCCGGTGAACCTGGAGACGGCGTTCATGCGGTTGACGAAGGGGTTGGTGCAGTAGCACGCCCCGGACAGGCAACGGAGACACATCATGCTCTCGCGGATCGTTCTCGTGCTGGCGGCGGCGGCAGCTCCGGCGATGGCCCAGCCCACCTCGTACCCCGAGTCCCGCCGCGGCGACGTGGTGGAGGACCTTCACGGCGTCCGTGTCGCGGACCCGTACCGGTGGCTGGAGGACGAGTCGTCCGCTGAGACCCAGGCATGGATCGCGGCGCAGAACGAGTTGACGTTCACGTGGCTCGCGGACGTGCCGGAGCGTGACCGCATCGCGGTCCGCATCCGCGAACTGTGGGACTACGAGCGGTATACGACGCCGTTCAAGGAAGGCGGTCGGTACTTCTGGGAGCGCAACGACGGGCTGCAGAACCAGAACGTGCTGTATTGGGCGCCGTCGCTGGACGCCGAGCCGCGCGTGCTGATCGACCCCAACACCTTCTCCGGGGACGGCACGGTCGCGCTGGCGTCGTACTCGGTCTCGCCGGACGGGCGGCTGATCGCGTACGCGGTCTCGGACGGCGGGTCGGACTGGAAGATCTGGCGGGTGATGGAGATCGAGTCCGGCAATCACCTGCCGGACGAGATCCGGCACGTGAAGTTCACGGGCGTCTCGTGGGAGCGCGACAGCACGGCCTTCTACTACAGCCGGTACCCGATCGGGGAGAACGGCAAGGCGGACGATCAGCAGGCGGTGAAGGTCTACCGGCACCGGCTCGGCACGGCGCAGGACGCCGACGTGCTGGTGTACGAGGCGCCGGATCACCCGACATGGAACCCGTACGCGGGGGTGACCGAGGACGGGCGGCACCTGATCGTCTCGATCTTCGACGGGTATCTGACGAACGCGGTGTTCATCGCCGCGCCGGGCGAGGGGCGGGCGGAGGTGCGGCCGCTGTTCGACAAGTGGGATGCGCGGTACAACTTTGTCGGCAACGAGGGGGACGAACTGATCTTCGCCACGACGAAGGACGCCCCGCTGCGCCGGGTGATCGCGATCGACGCGAGCGAGCCGGAGGCGGTGCGGGAGGTCGTGCCCCAGGCGGCGGAGACGCTCGGGAGCGTGTCGTACGTGGGCGGGCGGATCGTGGCGTCGTATCTGCGCGATGCGCACTCCATGGTGCGGGTGTTCGAGCGCGACGGCACGCACGCCTACGACGTGGAGATGCCGGGGCTTGGCTCCGCCGGCGGATTCGGCGGGCGCGGTGACGACCCCGAGACGTTCTTCTCGTTCACCGGCTTCACGTCGCCGTCGACGATTTACCGGCTCGACGTGCGCACCGGCGCGGCACGCGAGTTCAGGCGATCAAATGTGCGGTTCAACCCGGACGACTACGAGACGAAGCAGGTCTTCTACGCCGGCAAGGACGGCACGCGCGTGCCGATGTTCATCGTCCACCGCAAGGGGGTGAGCCTCGACGGGAGCGCGCCCCTGCTGCTCTACGGCTACGGCGGGTTCAACGTCTCCCTCACGCCGGCCTACAGCGCGCAGGCGCTGGCCTGGGTCGCCGCCGGCGGGGTGTGGGCGGTGGCCAACCTGCGCGGCGGGTCCGAGC
>DAOMNQ010000029.1:0-39286 GCA_035443945.1 Phycisphaerales bacterium
GGCTCGCACGACGGGAGAGCGACGGTCGGCGACCACAGCCCGCTCGCGGCCGACGAACTCGACGGACGCCCCGCAGGCGTGCCGCGTGCAGACCGCTTCGACGTGCTCGGGGACGAGGCTGGGGGGCAGGCGGAAGCCCGCAACCATCTCGATACGATCGGCAAGCCCGTCGTGGTGCGTCGTGAGTGAGCGGACGTTGGCCTGCAAGGACTCGAACGGTGACGAGTCGGCCGGGCAGAGCGCACGGCAGTCATCCAGGACGGCCTGCCACCATCTGAAGGCCTCATCCGCCGCGCTGGGCGCAGGTCCGGCGGTATGCGCAGACGAGCGCTCCATCGCATAGCGCACGACGAGCCGGCCCTTGTAGCCGATGGTCACGCCGTCCGTCCCGCTCGGTTCGCCGATGATGCAGGCGGCGGGCGAGTAGCGGTCGATCACGGCCCGGGCTCCGCGCGAGGTCGGTGTCTCTTCCTCCACCGCGCCGATGACGACAAGCCGCACCCCGTCGGGCATCTCAACCCGCGTCGCCGCCGCTATGAACGCCGCCAGCGGGCCTTTCGCGTCCACCGACCCGCGCCCGTAAAGCCTGCCGTCCTCCTCCCGCACCGGGACGACGCCCGGCACGGTGTCCATGTGCCCGAGCAGCACGACGTCCGTCGTATCGGGATGCGATCGGATCGGATCACCGGATGTCGCACCGACGGCATTGCCGGCCTCGTCGATCGCAGCGTTCAGCCCCGCCCGTCGCATCGCATCGACAAGGAGCGCGGCGATCGCGGCCTCGTCGCCCGAGACGCTCGGCGTGCTCACCATCGCCCGCAGCAGGTCGATCGCTTCGCGGTCGGTCATTGGAACACCGTCCCGGCACCGGCGAGCGCGCGGCTGATCGGCTCGCGTGCCCGGGCGTCGCCGATCACGACGCGGGCGACCCCGCCGCACAGCGCCTCGCCCGCGCCGAGCACCTTCTTCTTCATGCGACCCTGCGCCCACCCGACCGCGTCGTCGATGGCCGCTCGCGAGACGTGCGGCACCAGCGACGACTCGTCCGGGAATCGTTGGAGCAGCCCGGGCACGTTCGAGAGCAGCAGCAACTCCTCCGCGCCGAGCGCGGCCGCCGTCTGCGCCGCTGCCCGGTCCGCGTCGACGTTGATCGGTTCGTGACCCGTGCTGATGGCGGGCGGGGAGACGACCGGGATGAAGCCCGCGTCAATCAGCGTGCGCAGCAGCCCGACGTTGATTCGCTCGACCGTGCCCGTGTAGTCGTCGCGGACGATGACGACGCGCCCGCCCTCGACCGACCGCACGGCGGCCTTGCGCGTTCCCTCCCACAGGCGCCCGTCCATGCCTGACAACCCGACCGCGTTGACGGCGCGGGCCTGCAGACGCTCGACAATCTTCTGGTTCATCACGCCGCGGCATGCCATCTGGAAGATGCCGAGCGACTCGCGGTCGGTGCGCCGGCTTGTGTGGCCCGACGGGGAAGTGATGAACCGCGGCGGGCAGCCCAGCCGCTCGCCGAGCGTGTTGGTCGCGTCCGAACCGCCGTGGACGATGACAAGGCGGCGCCCCTCGCGCACGAGGCGTGCGGCGTCGTCGCACACCGCGTCGAGGTCCACGCCTGCGCTGCCGCCGATCTTGACGATGATCATTGGCGTGCCTCCGTCATGCCGGGTGAAGCCCGGAGAAGGTGAGTCCGGCGGTTTCTTCGAAGCCGCACATGAGGTTCATGCACTGCATGGCAGAACCGGCCGCGCCCTTCATCAGGTTGTCGATCGCCGAGACGACGACGATGCGGTCCGAGTGCGGGTCGCGCTCGAAGCCGACGTCGGCGTAGTTCGTGCCCGCGAGGATGCGCGGCTCGGGCAGGCGATAGATGCTCGCCCGGTCCTTCACGATTCGGACGAACGGCTCGGCCGAGTACCGCTCACGGAAGAGGGACCATAACTCGCGCTCGTCCAGCGGGCGGGTCGGGAAGACGTGGGCCGTGCAGAGCACGCCGCGCACCATCTCGACCGCTGTCATCGAGACGTGCAGGTCGAAGTCGCCGAGTTCCTGCCGCACTTCAGCCTGATGGCGGTGTCCCGTAGCGGCGTAGGAGCGAACGGCCCCCGCACGCTCCGGGTGGTGACTGGCGGGGCTGACGGCGTTGCCCGCCTCGGACGAGCCGACCTTCACGTCGCAGATGACCGACCGGATCAAACCCTTCGCGGCAAGCGGCAGCAGAGCAAGGTTCATCGCGGTGGCGTTGCAGCCGACGCCGCTGACCAGCCGTGCCCCCCGGATGCGATCCCGGTGCAGTTCCGGCAGGCCGTAGACGAACCGGTCGAGCCACGCGGGGGCGGGGTGCGGCTCGTCGTACCACCGCTGGTAGGCTGCGGCGTCGCGGAGACGGAAGTCCGCCGAAAGGTCGATGATGCGGGGCGCGAGCGCGGCGTAGCGGTCGATGGCGGCCGCCGCCTCGCCGTGCGGGAGGCACAGGAAGAGCACATCGCAGACCCCCAGCGTGTCGGGCGGGACGAACTGGAGCGTCGTGCGACCTCGCAGGTTCGGATGCACGCTGTGGACGAACACGCCTGCCTTCGTGCGCGACGTGACCTGCGCGACTTCGACGTCCGGATGGTCGAGCAGCAGGCGCAGCGCCTCGCCGCCGCCGTAGCCGGACCCGCCGACGATCGAGGCCCTGAGCCGCTGCCCGCTCATGCGGCCCCCTGGGCGAGCGCTGCAGGGGCGTGCCTACCGGCCGCCACTTCCAAAACGAAGTCCGCGATGCGGGCAGGGATGTCTACACCGGTCGGCTCGATGCTGTTGCGGAACTCCATCGTGTGGTTGACCTCGCTGACGAGCAGCCCGCGCTCGGGGCATTCGAGCAGGTCAATGGCGAGCACGCCGCCGCCGACCGCCCTCGCTGCCTGCACACACAAACGCTCGATCTCGGCGGTCAGGTCGAGCCGCTCGGCCCGGCCGCCGCGGGCGGTGTTGGTAATCCAGTGCGCACTGTGCCGCACGATGCCGCAGATCGCCCGATCACCAACCACGAACACGCGCAGGTCGCGCTGCGGCTTGCGGACGTACTCCTGCACGTAGAAGACGCCGTGCTGCGGCCCGCCGAGGGTGGCCTTGTGCTCGATGACCGCTTCGGCGGCGTCGCGGTCGCTCACGCGGGCCAGCAGCCGGCCCCACGACCCGACCGTCGGCTTCAGCACGGCCGGGTACCCGATCGCCTCGACGGCCTGCAACGCGGACTCCGCGTCCACCGCGACCATGGTCCGCGGCGAGGGCACGCCCGCACGAGCCAGGGCGAGCGTCGTCGCCAGTTTGTCGCCGCAGGCATCGATCACACGGGCCTGGTTCACGCACGGCACGCCGTAGGACTCGACGATCCGCACGGCGGCCGCGGCCTGCGTCTGGCTGATGCACCGATCGACGACAGCGTCGAACCGCGACCACGAGCCGGCGTCGTCGAGGTCCCAGACCAGCGTGCGGACGTCGAGCAGTTCCAGTTCCACGTCGCGGCGCTGCAACTCCTCGATCAGCAGCCGTTCCTCGACCCGCACCCTCGAGTGCAGCAGTCCTATTCGCATGGGTGTTCTCCGGAGGGGTCCGTTCCTGGGACCGTGTGGCGGTGCGGCGCGGTCACTCGCCCCAGTCCTCCTCGACGGTCGGCGCGAGTTCCAGCCGCAGCGGGCTGACGCTCGTGACCTCGAGTTCGGCCGAGCAGTCCGTGCAGCGGAGCACCTCGCCCCGGAGCGGGCTGCGGGCCGGGCGGACCTCCGCGGCACACTCGGGGCAGGCTGCGGCGTTGGTCGTAGCAGTGGCGGTCGGGGGTGTCATGCGTTGGCTCCTTTCGTTCGTGTCGGTCTTCCGTGCTTCGGTCAGGGTGCAAAAACACCGCGGGCCTGTCGGGTGATCCCGCCAGGCCCGTGTTCGTCCAGTTTCAGAGCAGGTGCTCTGCTGAAGTCACGAGCGCGGCCGGATCACCGGCAGGCCTTTGACTTTCAGCAGTTTCGAAGCGGCAGCGCACACCGAAGGCCCGTTGGCCCCGGCGATGGTCGTGCTCTTGGCGTGCCGCTCGTTCATCGTGATGGCGGGAACATATCCCCCCCTCCCCTGCTCGTCAAGTCGGGTGTTCGCTCCCAAGATCAATCGGCGGGACGGAGGCGGACGGCTTTGAGATTCATCAGAGCGAGGCCGTCGATGCTCACCGGCCGCACGCGGAACACCTGCACGCCCTCGGCCTCCAGGGCGATCGGTCCCAGGTCGAGGGTTACGAAACTGGTCCACGACCCGGTCGGGGCGATCCGGCCGTCGGCCCGCCGGTCCCCCACTTTGACCAGGAACGCACCACCCGATCCCGCGTCGCAGGCGAACTCGACCTCGACGGCGTACCGGCCCGGGGGGGCAAGCACTTCCCAAGAGACGGATTCGGAAGGGTCGGTCCAGAAGCCGATGTTGTCCTTGCCGTGGCCGACTTCGTACTGGGCGTGGACACCCTCGATGGTCGCGTCGCGGGCGTGAAGTTCGAGGACGCCGTCGGGTCCGGGCCTGAGCGGCGCGATCACCACGTCCGGCTCGCCCTCGATCCGGAGGGCAACGACGGTGACAGGCTGGCTGGACTGTCCGGCCGGCAGGTGGATGACCACCCGCTCGCCGTCCCGCTCAACGGGCAAGGGACGGCGGCGTGGGTCGGCGTGGAACCACGCATCGCCGGTCCGGTTCTGCAGGCCGTCGATCACCAGCCGGCCATCAGTGGGCCAGTCGAAGACGTGGAGGTAGAGCGTTTCGCCCCGGCGCGTGCAACGGCCCCAGGGCAGGCGTCGGAAGGGGCTGGCGGTCGTGCCGTAGATCGCTTCGCCGTTGCGATCGAGCCACTCTCCGACCGCACGGAGCCGATCCACGCTGGGCTGGGGGATCAGCCCCTCGGCCGTCGGCCCGACGTTGAGCAGCAGATTACCGCCCTTGCTGGCGATGTCCACGACCATGCGGAGGAGTTCGTCCGCGGACTTCCAGTTGTGGTCGTTCGCCTTGAAGCCCCAGGTGTCGTTCATCGTGATGCAGGACTCCCAGTCCAGCCCGGGCAGGCCGGTCGCGGGCACGGTCTGCTCGGGCGTGGCGAAATCGCCGACGGCGCGACTCATGTCGCCCATGCCCCCGCCGCGCTTGCCGACGCGGTTATTGACGATGACGGCGGGGTTGACCGCGCGGCAGAGGCGTTCCAGTTCCACGCCGTGCTCGACCGTCCACTCCGGGATCCACTCGCCGTCGAACCACATCACGTCGACGGGGCCGTAGTTGGCGAGGAGTTCCACGACCTGCTTGCGGAGCACGTCGGCGTAGGCGGGGAATCGCTCGCCGCTCGCGTCCGGGTGGTGCCAGTCCATGATCGAGTGGTACCATCCGATGCGGATGCCCTCGGCGCGGCAGGCGTCGGCGAGTTCACGCATGATGTCCCGCTTGAAGGGCGTGGCGTCGATCACGTCGTACTCGGTGTAGCCGGATTCGAAGAGGCAGAAGCCGTCGTGGTGCTTGCTCGTGATGACGAGGTAGCGCATTCCCGCCTCACGGGCGAGCCTCGCCCACTCTCGGGCGTCGAAACTCACGGGGTTGAACTGAGAGGCGAGCGGCTCGTAATCCTTCGGGCTGACCTGCGCAAAGTGCATGATCCACTCGCCGACGCCGGGCACCTCGCGCCCGTTCCACTCCCCGGCCGGGATCGCGTACAGGCCCCAGTGGATGAACATGCCGAATCGTGCCTCTCGCCACCAATCCATGCGACCCGGCACCTCGGGGATCGTGTCCAGTTCACGGACCCAGATGTTGCGGAACTGCAGCGGGGTGTCGTGGGCCTGGAGTTCGATCGGGCCGCGGGTCGGGATCGGCCGCGTGCGGTCCCAGTAGTTTTCGAGCGCCGTGTCGTTCACCACGAGCACGCCATTGAGAAAGACCGTGACGCGGTCGCCGAGCACGATGATTCGAAAGTCGTTCCACTCGCCCGGAGGGCGATCGGCGACCGTGGTCGGGCGCGAGGGACCGACCTGATTGTTGTACAGCCCGCCCGAGCCGACCGGGTTGTCCCAGATCTGGACCTGCGGGCAGGCCCGGATGTAGATGCCGCTGTCGCCGCCGGGTTCGATGCGCCACTCCAGCCGCAGTTCGAAGTCCCCGAAATGCTCGACGGTCTGGAGGCTGGTCCAGCCCTTGTCGAAGTGCAGCACGCCGTCGCGGACGGTCCAGTGTGTTCGAGCGGCCTCGTTCGCCGCGGCCTGGGCCTCCGCACGCTTGTCATCGCTCATCGCGGCGACCGCGGGCGGATCGCCCGCAAGCCCCTGCCAGCCGGAGAGGTCCCGCCCGCTGAAGAGCGACCGGAACCCCGGCGGCGGGCTGACCGTCGCGGACGCCACGGACGCGGACACGACGAGTGAAACCAGTGCAATGACCGTGCGCATGTGCTTGCTTCCTGCGTGCCGTCAGGACGGGATGGCCCGTTCCTGCTCGGCATCCCACGTGAAGACCTTGTTCTGCCGGTACGCCTCGACACCCATCTTGATGGCAACCATCGTCGAGCAACCGAGTTCGGCATTGCAGTTCGGCCGGGCCTCGCCCCGGATCGCGTCGAGGAAGTTTCCGTTGGTGTCGCGGCGCGGCTCGCGGGCGACGGTGTACGACATCTCGCCGCTGGGAGGGTCGGGGACGAAACGCCCCCGCGCATCCTGCACCATGCCCCAGTCCGGCAGGAACTCTTTGTTGGCGGCCCGGAACTCGGGGAACCACGGCCGCTGCTCACGCACGATCAGCCCGTCGGCGAACTCCATCGAGCCGTGCTGCCCGCGGATCACCAGCGGCGGCGTCTCGTCGTTCGTCATCACGCTCACCAGCACGATCGTGTGCTCGCTCGGATAGTCCACCATGACCATCGAGGTGTCGGGGATGTCGCGCTCGTCCTTCTGGATGTACAGCCCCCCCGCGGCGACGACGCGGCGCGGGTACTCGCCGTCCGACCCGCTGATGGCGAGCAGGAGCGGCGCAAGGACGTGGTACATCAGGTCCGTCGCCACGCCGCCGTTGTAGGCGAAGTACTTGCGGAAGCGGAAGAAGTGGTCCGGGTTCCACGGAATCTTCTCCGCCAGCCCGTGCTCCCAGCCGAGCCAGCGGTCCCACCACACGTAGCCCGCGCCGGCCGCATCCGGGCCGGCGTCGCGGTCGATGCCCCAGTTGAACTGATTGTCGCGCGAGTTTCGGCAGACCGCGCCCTGGCTCCAGACCGTCCTGCCGATGCGACCTGCGGCAATGGCATCGCGGGCCTTCCAGGTGAGGTCGTCGCTCGCCCGCTGTGGTCCGACGGCAAAGACGCGCCCGGTCCGCTTGACCGCGTCACGGCACTCGATCGCCTGCTCGATGGTGTGCGAGAGCGGCTTCTCGCAGAAGACCTCCTTGCCCGCCTCCATCGCCTCGATGGCGATCTTCGTGTGCCAGTGGTCGGGTGTGGCGATGATCACAGCATCTACGTCCTTCGAGTCCAGCACCTCTCGGTAGTCGAGCGTGCCGGCGGACTGGCTCCCACCGATCATGCCGATCGCCTGGTCGAGCCGCCTGCGGTAGACGTCGCAGACGCGAGTCACGACGACGTTGTCGGCCTCGGCGCGCCGGCGGTAGTCGCCGATGTGCCATCGGCCCTGCCCGCCGCACCCGATGACGCCGAGCCGGATGCGCTCGTTGGCGCCCATGACCCGCGCCCACGAAACTGCCGGCATGAGTGCCGCCCCGGCCGCCAGGCCCGCGGTCGCCCCAAGAAACCCGCGCCGATCGATGCCGATGCTGCTGCTCATTCCCGGCCTCCGTTCCGCCCGCCAGTGGGTTGTCTGACGGAACAGCGTACCGTCAAGTTGCTGCTTCATCAGCGGGCATGCTCGACCAGGACGCTGACACCGGCGAATCGAAGGGCCGCCGCCTTGCCTTCGGACTCGCCGAGTACGCAGACCGCGGACGCCAAGGCGTCGGCGGTTGCCGCGTCCGGGGCGATGACCGTGGCCGCGATCCGGTTGGTCAGGCCCAGGCCGGTGCGCGGGTCCACGATGTGCGAGTACCGGACGCCGTCGATTTCGATGTACTGGGCGGTGTCGCCGGATGTCGCGACCCCCGCGTTGGCGACGTTGAGCGTTGTGGCCTCTCCAAGGCCCGTCCGGACCTGGATCGACCAACCCTTCCGGCCCGGAGGCGGGTCACCGGCCAGCAGGTCCCCGCCGAGGTCGATCAGGAAGCGGGTGACGCCCTGCTCACGAAGAACTTCACCCGTCCGATCGGCGATGTAGCCCTTGCCGATCCCGCCGAGGTCGAGCCTCATGCCCGGGCGGGCCAGCCGAACGGATCGGGACTCCGGCGCCAGTTCGACTCCCTTCCAGTCCACCACCGAACCGGCCAACGAGAGGGCCTCGTCGATTGGGAGCCGTCCGTCGCGCCTCGCCTGTCTCCACAGCCTGACGACGGGGCCGACGGTAGGGTCGAATGCTCCGCCGGTCGCCTCTGAAAAACGCCGCGCGAGATCCAGAACCCGGTACAAGTCCTCGCTGACGGGCATGGCAGGCCCGCCGGCCGCAGAGTTGAGGTGGTTCAACTCGCTTTCGAGACGCCAATCGCTGAGGGAGGCGTCCAGCGCAGCGATCCGCTCAAAGGCTCGGGCGGCGGATTCCTCGGCCAAGTCCCCTTCGCCCGCGTAGAGCGTTATCCTGCACTCGACCCCCATGTGGACCTGCGCGAACTCGTACCGAGTCAGGCCCCCCGCGAATGCGGACGGATCGGTGGTCGGGCGGGACGTACAGCCCGCAAGCAGGATCGTGGGAAGGACGCAGAGCGCTAACAGGAATCGAGAGGGCATCATGGTTCGTTTCGCACAGCGCTTGGCGATAGCACTGCTGGGCTGCATCGCGGCTTCGGTGAGCATCGCTGGGGATCCTCCGACGCCCGGCAAGCCGTTCAAGCAGGGTATCGAGGGCACCACGGTCTCGTTCGATCTCGTCTGGGTGCCGGGCGAGCGTGAGGGTGACGGTTACTGGGTCAGCCGGACCGAGATGCCGTGGGACGTTTACGACGTCTTCACCTACGCCCTCGACCGCCCGAACCCGGACGCCCCAGCCGACGGGGTTGCGCGTCCCACGAAGCCCTACGTCACCATGGACCGCGGCTTCGGGCACGCCGGGTTCCCGGCGATGTCCATGTCGTTCAAGAACGCGCAGGCCTTCTGCGACTGGCTCAGCGCGAAATCCGGCCTGCACTACCGCCTGCCGACCGAGGCGGAATGGGAGCGGCTTTGCGACGGGGGCGTGAAACCTGCTCTGGAGAAGCACCCACTCGACCACCTGGCATGGCACGACGGGAACGCGGGATACCAGACCCGCGCCGTCGGAACCAAGGCCGCCGATGCCCTCGGCCTGCACGACTTGCTCGGCAATGTCGCCGAGTGGTGCGTGACGACGGACGGCAAGGGCGTCGCACGCGGCGGTTCGTACCGCGATGAGCCGGAGATCGTCCGCTGCGACCGGCGCGAGGAACCAAGCCCGGCCTGGAACGCCAGCGACCCGCAGATTCCCAAGAGCGCCTGGTGGCTGGCGGACTGCCCGTGGGTCGGCGTCCGTGTCATCTGCGATCCGAAACCGAAGCCAGCGCGGGAGGCCGACCCCGCCGAGAGGAGCGAGAAGTGAATCGTGAGAACGCCCTGAGCGTGTCGCGGCGAGAGTTCGTCAAGACCTCCGCCGCGGCAGTCGCGGTCGGAACACTGGCCACGCCGATCCTCGCCCACGCCGGCGGGTCTGATCGCATCAAGATCGGCCTGATCGGGTGCGGCGGTCGCGGCACGGGTGCGGCGGTGCAGGCCCTTCGCGCCGACCCAGGCGTCGTGCTCTGGTCCATGGGCGACGTCTTCCGGGACCGACTCGACGCGTGCCACGAGAACCTGCGCGGTGCCATGGCCAAACTTGACGAGGAGGAGAGCGAGGGAAGCGCCAGGTGGCGAGACCGCATTGAAGCGTCCGACGAGCGTCGCTTCCTCGGCTTCGACGCCTACAAGCAGGTGATCGACAGTGGCGTCGATGCCGTGCTGCTCACGTCGTATCCCTGCTTCCGTCCGCGCGAGATCGCCTATGCCGTTGAGCGCGGCAAGCACGCGTTCGCGGAGAAGCCGGTGGCCGTGGACGGGCCGGGCCTGCGTTCGGTGCTCGCCTCGGCGGAGGATGCCAGGCGGCGCAACCTCGGCCTCCTCGTGGGTTTCTGCTGGCGGTACAACGCGGGCATGAGGGCGTGTTTCGAGCAGGTCAACGGCGGCGCGCTCGGTCGCGTCACCACCGTTCACACGACCTACCACACCGGCACGCTCCCGCGCCGCCCGAGGCAGGAGGGATGGAGCGACCTCGAGTTCCAGATGCGGAACTGGTGGCACTTCACGTGGGTTTCCGGCGACCACATCGTCGAGCAGGCTGTCCACTCCGTCGATCGCACGGCGTGGGCGATGGGCGACGTGCCCCCGGCTCGCGTGACCTGCCTCGGCGGGCGGGCGGCGCGGTCCGGCCCGGAGCACGGCAACGTCTTCGACCACTTCGCGGCCGTGTACGAGTACGAGGACGGGCGGAGGGCCTTCCACACCTGCCGCCAGATCGACCATTGCCCGGGCGACAACACGGACTACGTCTACGGCACGGAAGGATCGGCGATCGTGAACGGCTGGGCGCCGACCTACGTCGTCAAGGGCCTCGACGGCGCGGAGCGGTGGCGATTCCGCGGCCCGATCAAGGACATGTACCAGGTCGAGCACGACGACCTGTTCGCCTCAATCCGCTCTGGGAAGCCGATCAACGACTGCTCGCGCGGCGCGAACAGCACGCTGATGGCCATCATGGCGCGGATGGCGGCGTACACCGGGCAGACCGTATCGTGGGAGCAGGCGATCAACTCGCAGGAGTCGCTCATGCCGGCAACGCTCGAATGGGGCGACCTGCCGACGCCTCCAGTCGCCGTGCCGGGACAGACCAAACTCATCTGAGCCTGAGGAGCGTGCCGCGTGAACGAGAACAACGGCGTAACCCGGCGAGAGTTCGTCAAGGTGTCGGCGGTGGCGGCGGCCGCGCTCACGGCCTCGCCTGCCCTCGCGCGGTTCCCGAGGGGTCGCCCGCGATCGCGGCTGCGAAAGGCGCTCAAATACGGCATGATCGCCGAGGGATCGAGCGTGTTGGAGAAGTTTCGAATCGCACGCGAGTGCGGGTTCGAGGGAGTCGAGATGGATTCTCCGGGAGGGCCGCCGGCCGACGAGGTCCGGCGCGCGAGCGAAGAGACGGGGCTGGAAGTGCCCGGCGTCGTCGATTCTGTGCACTGGCGGCAGACGCTCGGCGACCCGGACGCGGAGGTGCGCGCTCAGGGACGGGCAGCGCTGGAGCAGGCGATCCGCGACTGCAGAGCCTACGGCGGCACGTCGGTGCTTCTGGTGCCGGCCGTCGTCAACAAACGCATCGCCTACGCGGACGCCTACGAGCGGTCGCAGGCGGAGATTCGGCGAGTGCTGCCGCTGGCCTCCGACCTCGGCGTCACGATCTCGTTCGAGAACGTCTGGAACCACTTCCTGCTCAGTCCGATCGAGGCGGCGCGGTACGTGGACGAGTTCGAGTCGCCGAACGTCGGATGGCACTTCGACGTGGGCAATATCGTGAACTCCGGCTGGCCGGAGCATTGGATCCGCACGCTGGGCAGGCGGATCACAAGGCTGGACATCAAGGAGTTCAGCCGACGCAAGCGCGATGAGGAGGGGCTTTGGAAGGGGTTCGCCGTCGAGATCGGGGATGGTGACTGCGACTGGCCGGCGGTCATGGCGGCGCTTGGCGACATCGGGTACGAGGGCTGGGCGGCCGCGGAGGTCGGCGGGGGCGATGCGGATCGGCTGCGGGATGTTGCGTCGAGAATGGATCGCGTGTTTACTGGTGGGTGAGCACGGGGCGTGAACCGCCCCGCCCCACGAGCAGGGAGCGAACGATGAGCGCGTACACGAGGCGAGAGTTCGTCAAGACATCGGCGGCGGTGACGGCAGTGGCGGCGATGGCCCCGCTCGCCGCGGGACGCGGGTTCTTCGCCGGAGGATCGGACACCATCCGCGTCGGCGTCATCGGGTGCGGCGGTCGGGGCACGGGCGCGGCGTTCAACGCCATCGAGGCCGCGCCGAACACCACCATCGTTGCGCTCGCCGACGTGATGCCCGACCGCGTCGAGTCGTGCCGCGGCGAACTGACGAAACTCGGCGACAGGGTGCAGGTCTCGGACGACCGCTGCTTCACCGGCTTCGACGCCTACGAGCGGCTCATCCGCGACGGCGGAGTTGACTGCGTGATCCTCGCCACGCCCCCCCACTTCCGCCCGGCGCACCTCGCCGCCGCGGTCGTCGCGGGCAAGCACGTCTTCATGGAGAAGCCCGTCGCCGTGGACCCGTCCGGCGTGCGATCGGTCCTGGCGTCCGCGATGCTGGCGGAACGCAAGGGCCTGAGCATCGTCGCCGGCACGCAGCGCCGCCACGAGGCCTGCTACATCGAGGCGATGGCACGCATCAACGGCGGCGCGCTCGGCCGCGTCGTCCACGCCTCGTGCTACTGGAACCAGGGCGGCTTGTGGGTCCACGACCGCAAGCCCGAGTGGACCGACATGGAGTGGCAACTGCGCAACTGGCTGTACTTCACGTGGCTCTCGGGCGACCACATCGTCGAGCAGCACGTCCACAACCTCGACGTCGTGAACTGGGCGATCGGCGAGACCCCGGCCCGCTGCACCGCGCTCGGGGGGCGGCAGGCACGCACCGACCCGAAGTACGGGCACATCTACGACCACTTCGCCGTCGAGTTCGAGTACCCGTCGGGGGCGACCGTGCTGAGCATGTGCCGGCAGATCGACGGCACGCCGCCTCGCGTCGAGGAACGCATCTTCGGCACCGAGGGCAGGGCCGTGACGCGCCCCGGGTTCGCGGTCATCGAGGGCGCGAACGCGTGGCGGTTCCGCGGCGAGAACCCGGGGCCGTACGTGCAGGAGCACATCAACCTCATCGCGTCGATCGTGAACGGCGCGGGGCGGAACGAGGCAAGGACCGTCGCCGAGTCCACGCTGACGGCGATCATGGGACGCATGGCCGCGTACACCGGGCAGGAGGTGACGTGGGAGCAGGCCCTGAACAGCAAACTGGACCTGACCCCGCCGAGTTACGAGTTCGGCCCGCTCCCCACGCCCGAGGTCGCCATCCCCGGGCGCACGCCGCTCGTCTGACGCACCGCCGCGACGGCGCGGCACGCCCACCGAACCACGGAGAGTCCGCATGGAACGCCGGGAGTTTCTCGCATCGACGGTCGCGGCCGGCGCGGCCATCGCGTCCGCCGCGACAGGAAGCACGATGACCACGACCACCGCACCGGCGGGGTGGCGCGCCCCGTTCAAACTCAAGTACGCCCCGCACCAGGGCATGTTCCGCCACCACGCGCCCGGCGGCATCCTCGACGAACTCCGCTTCATGGCCGACCAGGGCTTCACCGCCTTCGAGGACAACGGCATGATGGGACGCTCCACCGAGGAGCAGGAAAAGATCGGCTCGCTGCTACGCGAACTCGGCATGACCATGGGCGTCTTCGTCGCCAGCCCCTCGACGGCATGGAAGGCATCGTTCGTGCGCGGCAACAAGGACGACCGTGAGCAGTTCCTTGCCGAGTGCCGCCAGGCCGTGGACGTCGCGCGAAGGTGCGGAGCAAAGTGGATGACGGTCGTGCCCGGCACGCTGGAAGCCCGGCTGGAGATGGGCTACCAGACGGCCAACGTGATCGACCAGTTGCGATTCGCGTGCGAGATCTTTGAGCCGCACGGCCTGGTGATGGTGCTCGAACCGCTCAACCCGTGGCGCGACCACCCCAACATGTACCTCTCGAAGATCCCGCAGGCGTTCGAGGTCTGCCGCGGCGTGAACTCGCCCTCGTGCAAGATCCTCTTCGACATCTACCACCAGCAGATCACGGAGGGGAACCTGATCCCCAACATGGACCTCGCGTGGAGCGAGATCGGCTACTTCCAGGTCGGCGACAACCCCGGCCGCGCCGAGCCGGGCACGGGCGAGATCAACTACCGCAACGTCTTCCGGCACATCCACCGCAGGGGCTTCGACGGCGTCGTCGGCATGGAGCACGGGAACAGCCGCCCGGGCACGGAAGGCGAGCAGGCCGTCATCGACGCCTACCGCGCGGCGGACGGGTTCTGAGGCGAGTGAGAAGAGATGGAGCGTGACGGTCAACGAAGCCGCCCGACGGGGCACGACTACGCGCGATCCCGCTGAATGATCGCGATCAGCGCGGCCGGAGAGACAATCTCGACGCCCCCGAATCGCTCGAGCGGCAGGAGGTGCTTGCGGTCGCCCGTGACGATGTGCGATGCACGCCCGACGACCGCGCACTCGATCACCTTGTCGTCACCCGGATCGGCCTGCGTGCCCCGCATCTCGCCCGAGATCGCGACGAACTCGAAGAAGGACGCGAGTGACCCGATCGCAACCTCGACCTCATCGTCCGTGAAACCCAGTTTGGCGGCGAGTTTACCGCCAAGTTCGTGCATGATCTCGATACAGGACAAGGCACGCATCCTGCCTTTGAGAGCCGCATCCAGGCATCGGCCGGGCGTCCCGCCCCAACCGATCGCGGAGACCAGCACGTTGGTGTCGAAGACGACCCGCAGGCTCATGCCGCCTCGCCGTCCATCACGTCCTCGACGAAGTCCTGCCGCGCCTGCTCGTCCATGGCGTCCCAGTCCAGGCCGCGATCCCGGGCAAGGGCGCGCAGGCGGCTTTCACCCTGCTCCCGGTACCGCTTCCAGGCCTCCGCGTTCGCCTGAACCAACTCAAGAAGCACGATCCTCCGCCGGCTCGGATCGAGACGCCTGAAGAGTTCGACAACCTGTTGTTCCTGCCGGGTCAGCGCGACCATGGTTCGACTCCCGCGAACGTTCATGGAGTATACGGCCGGCGACCGCAGGACCGGGTACGCCGGCGAACCGGTGCCGAGCACGCCTGCTCCGCCGGCATCCGCCCCGGCTCCAGAGGCTCGGTGCGGAACCGGCCGCCCCTGCTTCCCGACCGCCCTTTCGCCCGACGAGCCGTTGGTGTAGCCTGTCGGCCCCGGGCCCGCCGCCGATGCGGCCCACTGGAGGCACCGTGACAGCAGCCCAGTCGTCCCGTTCAGGCACGGCCGTTGCCGTTCAACTCGGCACCATGATGTTCCTCCAGTTCTTCGTCTGGGGGGCGTGGTACGTCTCCATGACCGGGTTCATCAACAAGTCCGGCATGGGAGCGGTGACCGGCGCCGCGTACATGGTGGCACCGATCGCCGCCATCCTCTCGCCGCTCTTCCTCGGCTTGATTGCTGATCGATACTTCTCCAGCGAGAAGGTGCTCGGCGTGCTCCACATGCTGGGAGGGGCGGCGCTTCTCATCGCGCCGTCCGCGGCGAGAGAGTTCCAGCTTCCGGCCATGCCGGAGAATGCGGGCGTTTTCTACCGTGTTGTCCTCCACGATCTGCCCGCATTCGGACACCCGTTTATCCTCATTCTGCTGCTGCACATGCTCTGCTACATGCCGACGCTCGCGCTGAGCACGAGCCTGTCGTTCCACAACCTCACGAATCGCGAGAAGCAGTTCCCGCTCATCAGGGTGCTGGGCACCATCGGCTGGATCGTCGGCAACATCGCGGTCAGCTTCCTGCCCGGCAAGGATGAATCGGCGATCCAGTTCTACCTGGCGGGCGGTGCGGGCCTTGTGCTCGGGTTGTACGCTTTCTCGCTCCCCCATACGCCGCCCCCGCTCATCGGCACCAAGCCGACGGTCGGGCAGATTCTGGGGTTGGACTCGTTGGTCCTGCTCAAGCGGCGACCGTATCTCGTCTTCATCATCTGCTCCTTCCTGCTCTGCATCCCGCTCGCGGGGTACTACCAGCAGGCGCGCAACTTCGTCGCGGCGAGCGGCGCTGTGGTCCGCGACAGCGCGACGTTCACGATGAGCTTCGGGCAGATGTCCGAGGTCTTCTTCATGCTCGTCATGCCGCTGTGCTTCGCACGGCTCGGCGTCAAGTGGATGTTGCTCGTCGGGATGCTTGCCTGGGTTCTCCGATACGGCCTCTTCTATCTCGCGGTTGACGACCGCGTCGTGTGGATGATCCTCACCGGCATCATCCTCCACGGAGTCTGCTACGACTTCTTCTTTGTGACCGGCATGATCTACGTTGACAAGGCGGCGCCACCGACGATTCGCGGCCAGGCACAGGGATTCCTCGTCCTCATCACCCAGGGACTCGGCCTCGGCATCGGCGCGAAACTCTTCTTCGGGCTTGTCCTCGAGAACTCAACCGACGAGGGCGTGCTCTGGAAGAACATCTGGCTCGCCCCGTGTCTCTTCGCCGCGGGTGTGATGGTGTTGTTCTTCTTCCTCTTCAATGACCGCGTCGCCGCGTCCCCCAAGGAGATCGGACAGACCCCCCCCGGCCCCGACCAGTCGGAGACCGCCGTGTGACGCCGCCTCCTCTGGGCGTCTGCTCCTGGTCGCTGCGCCCCGCCGATCCGGCGGACCTGGCCACCAAGGTGCGGGCCTGCGGGCTGGACGCCGTGCAACTCGCCCTTGACCCGATCCGCCGCGGCGATTGGGACGAGGCCGAGACCGGCCGCACGTTGCGCGACGCCGGCATCGCCGTCGTCAGCGGCATGATGGGCATGAAGGGCGAGGACTACTCGACACTCGAAACCATCCGGCGCACCGGAGGCGTCCGCCCGGACGAGACCTGGCCCGACAATCTGGCCGCGGCCGAGGCGAACGCGGCCCTCGCCCAGCGTCTGGGGATTGATCTGGTCACGTTCCACGCCGGCTTCCTGCCGCACGACTCCGCCGACCCGGAGCGAGAGCGGATGCTCGACCGCCTCCGCACGCTCGCGGAGGTTTTCGGGTCGATCGGCGTGCGCATCGCCCTCGAAACCGGCCAGGAAACCGCCGACACGCTGATCGCGGTGCTCGACGATCTCAACGCCGGACCGGACGCTCCACCCGCGCCCGTCGGCGTGAACTTCGACCCCGCCAACATGATCCTCTACGGCATGGGCGATCCGATCACCGCTTTCACGCGGCTCTCGCGCCACGTCGCGCAGGTCCACCTCAAGGACGCCCGCCCGACGCAACGGCCCGGTACGTGGGGCACGGAGACGCCGCTTGGCGACGGGGCCGTGCGCTGGCCGGACTTCTTCTACGTCTATCGCGATGCCGACCTGCGCTGCGACCTCGTGATAGAGCGGGAATCGGGCGAGCAGAGAGTGGAGGAGGTGCGGTCGGCCGCGGAGTACGTGCGGCCACTGTTGCAGTGACCGGATTGGTCACGGATCGCTCTTTGCCTCCTCCGCCTTGATCTCGCGTGCCTGGACGTCGCGCCACTCGACGACGTTGCCTGGGTGGTGGGTCTGGAGCGCGACGTGCCCCTGCGGGAACGGCTCGACCTCCGCGTCCACCATCGGCACGCCGTTGACCCACGTCTGCACGCGGTTGCCCACGACGCGCACGCGGTAGTCGAACCAGGCGTTGTCTCGTGTGATCAGCGTTTTCGCGTACCCGCCCTCCGGCCAGGCCCTTGCGTACACGCACCCGGTCCAGTTGCGCGGGTCGTGGTTGTCGATCTGGGCCTCGTAGCCGACGGGCCATGACTCCGGGGCACTCCGGGGCGGGGCGGCGCGCGGGTAGAACCCGCTGTTGCCTCGCGTGTTCACGCGGACGAACGCCCTGATCTCGACGTCGGTGAAGACGCGCTCGGTGTAGAGGTGCCCGCCGCCGTCACGCCCGACAAGCGTGCCGCCCTCGACGACCCACTTGCCCGTGCCCTTGGCGAACCAGCCGTCGAGGTCGCGGTTGTTGAACAGCGGGGCGAAGTCGCCCGGGTCCGGGTCCGGCGAGAGGTCAAGGATCTTGAGACTGCGGAAGCGGACCGGGTTGCCGTGGTCTTGGAGCGCGATGTAACCGGTGGTCAGGCGGTCGCGGAGCGGGAGCGGCTGGTCGGGCGTGCGGAAGATGCCGCGGTCGTCGAGTTTCTGCGCGTCGTGGATGCGCTCGCCGTTGAGCCATACGTCGAGGGTGTCGCCGACCAGTCGGATGTGGTAGGTGTTCCACTCGCCGGACGGGCGGACGGCCTGGGTCGCCGGGGCTATCGCGTTGTAGACCGCGCCGCAGTGCGAAAGCCCCGGCTCCTGGCCGTGGGTGTCGTAGATCTGGATTTCCATGCCCGTGAAGGCCGGATCGCCGACGCTGGATCCGCGCAGGCCGACGCCGGAGTTCCCGCCGGTCGGGATGAGGAAGTCGAGTTTGAGTTCGAAGTCGCGGTACATGCGGGTCGTGCGCAGCCACCAGCCGTTGTTGCCGGTGGTGTGGATCTCGCCGTCCTTCACCACCCAGGCCTCGATGTTGCCGGCGGTCGTCCAGCCGTCGAGCGAGCGGCCGTCAAAGAGGAGCGTCCAGCCCGCCTCGCGTTCGTCCGCCGTGAGTGTGTTGTGCTGCGCCGCAACCGTCGGCACGAGCGCGAGCGACGCGGCGATGGCGGCATGAATCAGGTTTTTCATTGCAAGGTCTCCGTTGCGTGTCAGAACGCGACCCACTTCTGCTCGGACGTGCTGCTCTCGACGGTTCGTTCGATGAAGCGGACACCCCTGGCGCCATCCTCAACGCCGGGAAAGTCGTGGCGGGCCGGTCCATTCGAGCCCGCCCGGGAGCGGATCGCCTCGCACGCGGCCCTGTAGACGTTGGCGAAGGCCTCGATGAAGGCCTCGGGGTGGCCGGAGGGGAGCCGAGTCGCTCGTTTCGCGGCATCGCCGAGGTAGTCGTTGCCGCGCCGGTAAACCTGCTCGGGCCTGCCGAGCCGCTTTACAACAAGGGCGTTCGGCTCCTCCTGATGCCATTCGACGCCGCCTTTCGTGCCCCAGACCCGGAGGCGCAGGTCGTTCTCGTTGCCGACGCAGACCTGCGAGGCGAAGAGGATGCCCTTCGCCCCGCCGCGGAACCTGAGCAGGACGTTCGCGTCGTCGTCGAGCATCCGGCCGGGCACGAACGTGGTGAGGTCGGCGCAGAGGGCCTTGAGTTCGAGGCCGGTGACGTATGCGACGAGTTGCTCGCAGTGCGAGCCGATGTCGCCGATCGCGCCGCCGAGGCCGGACCGGGCCGGGTCGGTTCGCCAGTCGGCCTGCTTCTGTCCGGTCGCTTCGAGCCGGTCGGCGAGCCAGCCCTGGTTGTACTCGACGACGACCTTGCGCACGTCGCCGATCTCGCCCGAGCGGACGATCTCCCGGGCCTGCTTCACGAGCGGGTAGCCGGAGTAGTTGTACGTGACGCAGAAGACGACGTTGCGTGCCGCGACGAGCGACGCCAGTTCCGCGGCCTGCTCGCTGGTGTGCACCATCGGCTTGTCGAGCACAACGTTGAAGCCCGCATCGACAAAGGCCCTCGCCACCGGGAAGTGAACGTGGTTGGGGGTGACGATGCTGACGAAGTCGATCCGCTCGCCGGGTGGCAGCGAGCGTTCGCCCTCGAGCATCGCCTCCCAGGACTCGTAGTTGCGGCGTTCGTCGAGGCCGAGTTCACGCCCGCTCGCTCTGGCCTTCTCTGGCGAGGCCGAGAGCGCGCCGGCGACAAACTCGACACCGCCGTCGAGCCTCGCGGCCATTCGGTGCACCGCGCCGATGAAGGCCCCCTGACCCCCGCCGACCATGCCCATGCGAAGCCGCCGATTCCCGTCCCCGCTTGTCATTGATTGCTCCCGAAGAGTTGAGCCACAGATGCACACAGATGGACACGGATAGGGTGGAACAGCCGATGACGTTCGAGTCACAAGCGCAGTCGCTTGATCTCGACCTTTCGTCCAAAGTTGAGCAACAGGCACACCGACAGCCCTGTCGCGGCGAGATAGTTGATGCATTGCGCGAAATGCACGTCTTCAAACGCTCGAACAGCCTTGAGTTCGACGAGCACACTGCCTTCGACCACGATGTCCGCCACGTACACTCCAACGACCACGCCATCATAGGTCACGTTGCACGACACTTGTTGCGCCACGCCGAGACCGCACTTTCGCAACTCGTGTGCGAGCGCGTTCTCGTCCACTTTCTCCAGAAACCCCGAGCCGAGAGCATTGTGAACCCGGTACGCGCAGCCAATGATGCGCTCCGTGATCACGTTCAGCCCGTCGTCTCCCTTCTCCGATCTGTGTCTATCCGTGTTCATCTGTGGCGAGATCATTCCTCGAACGCCGCGTCGAACGCCCTGCCCGAGGGCGTGAAGTCCAGCGACCGGACGAACTCGCACGACTCGCGCGCCCCGTGCTCGCGGTCCATGCCGCTGTCCTCCCATTCGACGCTCAGCGGCCCGGCGTACCCGGCCCGGTTCAGGGCGCGGACGATCTCCTCGAAGTTCACGTCACCGCGTCCGACCGATCGGAAATCCCAACCGCGCCGCGCGTCGCCGAAGGGCAGGTGCGACGAGAGGATGCCGCTCTCGCCGTCCAGCGTCGTCGCGGCGTCCTTCATGTGGACGTGGAAGATGCGGTCGGGGAAGCGGTCGATGAACCTCGCCGGGTCCACGCCCTGCCAGACGAGGTGGCTCGGATCGAAGTTGAAGCCGAAGGCGGGGTGGTTCCCGACCGCCGCGAGGGCACGCTCGGCGGTGTACAGGTCATAGGCGATCTCGCTCGGATGCACTTCGAGCGCGAACCGCACGCCGACCTCCTTGAAGACGTCGAGGATCGGCCCCCACCGCCGCGCGAAATCATCGAACCCGGCATCCACCTCCCTTTGCCCCGTCGGCGGGAAGAAGTAGAGTTTGTGCCAGATCGCCGAGCCGGTGAACCCGTTGACCACCTTAACGCCGAGGTTCGCCGCGGCCCGCGCCGTCGCCTTCATCTCCTCCGCAGCACGGTGCCGAACGCCTTCCGGCTCGCCGTCGCCCCAGACGTGCGGCGGCAGGATGGACTTATGCCGCTCGTCGATCAGATCGCAGACAGCCTGCCCCGCGAGGTGGTTCGAGATCGCCCAGCACTTCAGCCCGTGCCGGGCCAGCAATGCGTGCCGCCCGTCGCAGTACGCCTTGTCCTTTGCCCCGCGAACGGGGTCGAAATGGTCGCCCCAGCAGGCCAGTTCGAGGCCGTCGTACCCGAACGACGCGGCCTTGGCGGCCATCTCGTCCAGTCCCAGGTCGGCCCACTGACCGGTGAACAGCGTGACAGGTCGTGCCATCGGGGATTCCTCTCGTCGCCGGGCTGTCCGCCCGGGTCCGACAGGGTATCACACCGCCCGTTCCGCTACCCTGTCTCCGAGCCGCACACCGGAAGGACCGCCCATGCTTCAACGCCTGCTCGTTCTCACGATACTGACGCTCGCTGTCGTTGCCGCGGTCTGCCGCAGCCAGCCCGAGGACCTGCTCACGAAGGCCGAACGCAGCGGTTACACCCAGACCGCGACGCACGCCGAGGTGATGGACCTGGCTCGGCGGCTGGCTGATCGGTCGCCGAGGGTTCACCTTGCCGAACTCGGCCGATCCGTCGAGGGGCGTGAACTCCCGCTGCTGGTTATCGCAGATCCGCCGGTCACGACGCCTGAGGAAGCACGGGCGTCGGGAAAGGTCGTCGCCCTGCTCATCGGCAACATCCACGCGGGCGAAGTCTGCGGCAAGGAAGCCCTGATGATTCTCGCTCGCGAGATCGCCCTGGCGGACGACCCCGGTGTGCTGAAGTCCGTCATCGTCTGCATCGCCCCGATCTTCAACGCCGACGGCAACGAGCGGATGGAGCCGGGCAACCGGCCCGGGCAGGTCGGCCCGGAGCGCATGGGCGTGCGACCGAACGCGCAGGGGTACGACCTGAACCGGGATTTCATGAAGGCCGAGGCGCCCGAGACGCAGGCCCTCATCCGCTTCATGCGCCGCTGGGACCCGCACGTCTTCGTGGACACGCACACGACGAACGGCTCGGCCCACAGGTACGTCCTCACCTACTCCGGGCCGAAGCATCCCGCCGGAGACGCCGAACTGATCCGCTGGGTGCGGGACGGGATGCTGCCTCGCATCACCGAGACTCTCCGCGAGACGAAGGGCCACGAGACGTTCTTCTACGGCAACTTCGAGGACGACCACACGAAGTGGACTTCTTTCCCCGCCGAGCCGCGCTACAGCACGAACTACATGGGACTGCGGAATCGCATCGCCATCCTGTCGGAGGCGTACTCGTACGCGCCGTTCAAGGACCGCGTGATTTCAACGCTCGACTTCTGCCGCGCGATCGTCGAGGACGCCGCCGGACGAAAGGACGAGATCATCAAACTGTTGCGCGAGGCCGATCGGCGCGCCACACGGACGGGGGAGTCGCCGAAGGAGGACGACCCGTTCGCCATCAGCACCCGTGCCGTCCCGCTCGGTGAGAAGGCGGCGGTCAAGGGCTTCGAGATGGAAGACCGCGATGGCCGGCGCGTCGCCACCGATCGACCGAAGGACTACGAATGCGAACTGTGGCTCGACTACGAAGCCGAACTCGCGGTGCGCCGCCCGTGGGCCTACCTCATCCCCCCGGACCTGAGCGTCGTGGTCGAAAGCCTGAAGCGCCACGGCATCACGGTCGAGGAACTGCGTGAGGACATCGAACTCGACGCCGAACTCCTGCGCGTCGATGCCGTCGAGCAGGCGGATCGCCCGTTCCAGGGGCACCGCATGACGCGGGTGACCATAAGCGCGGAAGCGATCTCGCCGCGCATCAACGCCGGCACGGCGATCGTCCGCACCGCCCAGCCGCTCGGCCCGCTCGCGATGCTGCTTCTCGAGCCGATGAGCGAGGACGGCCTCACGCTCTGGAACGCGCTCGACGACCGGGTGCGCACGGGCGAGCCGTACCCGATCCTGCGCGTCCTCCAGTCCGTCCCGCTCACGCGCTCCGATCAGCCGCCGATCGATGAGGATCGCGTCTTCGACAGACCGATCGCTTTCGACAGCGTCTACCGCGACCGCCGACGCCCGGACCTCAACGGCTCCCCCGCCCGCATCGGAGAGTGGATCGACGACGAGCACTTCGTCCAGACGAAGGACGGCACGCGATACACAGTCAACGCCCGCACCGGCCGGGCGACCGCGCAGCCCCAGCCCGATACTTCCGCGCTCCGGGCGGCGCTCGCCGCCCTTTCCACGATCGACGACGCCACCGCCAGGCGCATCGCCGATCGCTCCGCCTTCGCACAGACCACGACCGACCGATCAGCGGGATTCTTCGACCACGGCGACGACCTCTACTACGCACGCCTCGACGGCTCCGCCGCGCGCCGCCTGACCGCGACGCCCGGGCGCGAGGAACTCGCCTCGTTCAGCCCCGATGGCCGCTTCGTCGCGTTCGTCCGCGACAACGACCTGTTCGTCGTTGACGTGGACACGGCCACCGAGCGCCGCCTCACCACCACCGGCGCCGAGAGGCTTCTCAACGGCAAGGCGGACTGGGTCTACTTCGAGGAGGTCTTCGGCCGCTCGTGGCGGACGTACTGGTGGTCGCCGGACTCGTCGCGCATCGCGTTCTTCGAGACCGACACCTCGATGGTGGACACGTTCACGATCGTGGACGACGTGCCCGAGCCGCAGCGCGTCGAGACCTCGACCTACCCCAAGCCGGGGCGACCAAACCCGGAAGTCCGCGTCGGGATCGTGCCTGTCACCGGCGGCCAGCCACGATTCGCCGATCTCTCACGCTACACCGCAGGCTCGTTCATCGTCACCGGCGTCGGCTGGTGGCCCGACTCGCGCACCGCGTACTTCTTCGTGCAGGACCGCGCCCAGACGTGGCTCGACTTCTGCACGGTCGATCCGAACGCCGGCGCGTTCGCCGTGCTGTTCCGGGACTCCACGCAGGCCTGGATCGAGGCCCCGTGGGCGCCCCGGTTCCTCAAGGACGGCTCGTTTCTGCTCGACTCCGAACGCACCGGCTGGAAGCACCTCTACCACTACGCCCGCGACGGCTCGCTCATCCGGCCCGTCACGACCGGCGAGTTCGAAGTGCGCGGCATCGAACTCCTCGACGACAAGAACTCGCGGCTCTACTTCACCGCCTCCACGCCCGAGGACGACCATCTCACCAACAACCTCTACCGCATTAATCTCGACGGCGCCGGACTCACTCGCCTCACCACAACGCCCGGCACGCACCGCGTTTCGGTCAATCCCTCGGGCACGCTCTTCATCGACACCTGGTCCGACGACGAACGGCCGGCGAGAGTCGCCGTCCGCGGCGACGATGGCTCGCTGGTCCGCATGTTGGATACCAACCCCGTGCCTGACCTGGAGGAGTGGAAGCTCGGTCGTTTCGAGCGCGCCCGCATCCCGTCGCGCCGCGGGCCGACGCTCGACGCCACCATCCTCTACCCGCCCGACTTCGACCCGGCCAAACGCCATCCGGTCTGGTTCACAACCTACGCCGGACCGCACGCGCCCACCGTGCGCGGCGGGTGGTCGCGCGGCAACGCCGCCGACCACATGCTCGCGAACCTCGGCTTCGTCGTCTTCCGCGCCGACCCTTACTCGGCCAGCGGCAAGGGGGCGGTCAGCGCGTGGACCGCCTACCGACGCCTCGGCGTTCCCGAACTCGAGGACATCGTGGACGCCATCACCTGGTTCAAGCAGCAACCGGGCATCGACGGGTCACGAGTCGGCATGTCGGGCCACTCCTACGGAGGGTTCATCACCGCCTACGCCATGACGAACTGCGACCTCTTCGCCGCGGGCATCGCCGGCGCGCCCGTCACCGACTGGCGCGACTACGACACGATCTACACCGAACGCTACATGGACACCCCGCAGGAGAACCCCGACGGCTACGACGCCACTTCCGCAGTCAAGGCCGCGAAGAACCTCCACGGGCGGCTGCTGATCCTGCACGGCACGATGGACGACAACGTCCACATGCAGAACGCCACGCGCCTGGCCAAGGCGCTGCAGGAGGCCAACCTTCCCTTTGAAATCATGCTCTACCCGCAGTACCGCCACGGCATCTGGGGCGACCACTACCGCGATCTCGTCCACGACTTCCAACTCCGACTGCTCAACACCCCGCCGGGCGAGTCCCGCCCCGATGGTTCACCCGAGCCTGTGCCGAACGATCCTGTCGAGGGGGCCGCGCGA
Organism: Phycisphaerales bacterium; assembly: GCA_035443945.1. GTDB lineage: Bacteria > Planctomycetota > Phycisphaerae > Phycisphaerales > UBA1924 > CAADGN01. The sequence continues at coordinate 25,199 of DAOMNQ010000029.1, forward strand.
AGGCTCGGCCCACGGTAAGCGCGGATTCGATCGTCGGCAGTCCGGGGGTCACTCCGCGTCGCGCCATGCGCTCTGCCGCGTGTCGTACTCCCACGCGTTGCCGAAGAACCCCGCCCCCATCACGCCCTGCACGCCACGCTCGAGCATGGTCGCATCCAGCACGATCCAGTCCGGGTACTGCACGCCCGAGACGAAGTATGGCAGGCGGTCCGTGAGCCGTCGTCCTGCCAGACCCGTCCCCGACACGACGCCAACCATCGCACGCTCGCTTCCCGGCCGTGGATGGCAGAAGAGCACGGCAAGATCGTCCCCGCTCACCACGCGCTCGCCGACGCGGACTTCGGCCGACGTCACGCGGACGGGAGCGTCGCCGAGGAGCGCGTCCCAGCACGAGACCGTGTCGGCGTTGCCATAGACGATCACACTGCGATCGGGTTCCGCGGCCGGGTCGAAGAAGCGGTCGGGGACGATCTCGACCGATCCGTTGCCGCGGTACCACCACGTCTCCGCGTCGTAGCGAGCCTTCGCGAAGGCCCAGTTCATCTCGACCTCCGAGCCGAGCGTGCCGACGACGAACACGAATCGGTTGTCGAAAGCGGCCTTGAACGGGCCTGATCGGTGTGGCCCTTTGTACGCGGCGTCGAGCGGACTCGCGACGGACCAGCCTCGGCCACGCACGCCCTCGCCGCTCGCGCCGTTCATCAGGTGAATGACGCCGTGCTCCGGCCATGCCGAATCGATCTCACGCCCGTCGATCTCGACCACAATGCGGCCACCGGGTTCCACCGCTCGCAGATCGAGCGCGAGACGAGCGACGTTCTCCGTAGCGACGACCACCCGGCGGGCAGCAGCGTCGATTGTCGCGTCCACCCGGCTGAACTTCAAGCACTCGTGCTGCTGCTCGATCGTTACCCAGTCCCGCGTCGCGGACACACCTGGGCTTGCGGTCGCGAACGTCACGCGTGCCGGGGCCTCATCGCGAGCACGTCCCTTGAAGAACGCGACCATCGGCCCCCAGTCCACGCACTCGTTCCCCCACCAGTGCCCCGCGCCCGGTTGCTCGTGGTACTCAAAGTCCCGGTGCCACTCCCCCACTCTGCGGCGCATGGTGCGTGCCTGCTCGACCGGAACATTGTCGTCCGCGTCGCCGTGCAGGACGTAGACGCCGAGGCCGTCGAGGTTGCGCGTGAGCGCGAGCGTGTCGCTCGGGCTGGTCGCACGCATCAGGATCGCTTCGACGCCTTCGGCCGCTTCGTAGCGCGCCGCGCCCGTGTACGACCAGAAACTCACCCACCCCGCGCTCGGCCCGATCGCCGCCCAGCGGCCGGGGAACGTGACGCCGAGGTGCCACGAGCCGTGTCCGCCCATCGAGTGCCCGGTGACGATGGTGCGGCGCGGGTCAGTGCCGAAACGCGCGGACGCCAGCCCGAGAACTTCCATCGCGTCGAGACGTCCCCAGTCTTCCCAGTCGAAGCCGTAAGGGCGGCGGTTCGTCGGGGCGACCACGTGCGCCCAGTCCTTCGGCGCATAGCACGCCGCCTGCCCCCGGGCCTCGACGCTCGCGCCGTGCAGCGTCAGGATCAACCCCGGCGTCGCGCCCTCCGCGATCGCGCCCGGGCGCACCGAGTAATACTGCACGCTGCCGTCGATCCCGCTGATGAACGTGCGGTCATGCTGCTCGTCCGGCGTGCGGACGTCCAGGGTGATCTCCGTCGTCGCCAGCACGGTGTCGTCGGAGTTCTCAAGCGTCAGCCGGTATCGCACGCTCCGGTCGATCAGGCTGGTGTCCTGCACCGCGGGCAGGTCGATCGGCACCTTCCGCGTCGAGTGCGGCCAGAGGATCCCGACGTCCGAGTGCAGTTCCGCCAACGGCGTGCCGTCCGAAGCAAGCGCCTCGGCACGCACCGTCCGTTCACGCGCGGCCACGCGGTCTGTGTTCACCACCACCACGCCCGCGTGCAGCACGGCACCCTCGCCCTGCACCAGGGAGGGGAGCGTCAGGTCACCCGTGTCGAAGAACACGCGCGAAGGCGGCGTCGTCACTCGTGCCCGGAGCCTCCCGCGCGCGCACACGAAGAGCAACTCGTTGTCGCCCGGGCGCAGGGCGATCGGCAGGCGGACGTACCCTGTCTGGTACGGATCGCCCGCCCGAGGTTGGCCGTTGACGTAGACCATGCTGTGCCCGGAGGCTTCGAGCACGAACAGCCCGCCGTGCATCGTTCGCACGTTGAGCCGAGCGTACCCATTGCGCAGCGCGGCGTGGGCGAACCAGCCGTCGTCGTTCGCGGCAATGCGTTCCCATCTCCGCTCATCGCCGTTCGGCAGCGTGACCGCATCGCCCTCGGCCGGCGCCCTCCACTCGCCCCGCACGATCATCGCCTCAACGGCATCGGTATGCACCGCCGACCGGCCGCCGCGCCCCACGTCGCCGATGACGATCGCTTCGTGGATCCACTCGCCGACCGGTGTGAGATTTTGGCCGCGGCAGGCGACAGCGAAGATGCACGCGAACAGGACGGCGAACGAACGGGCAAGGATGCGCATGGGTCACACTCCGGGGCCGGTGCGAAGAGCGTAGCCGACCACAATGTCGTTGACGTTCGTGCCGGTCGGGCCGGTTCGGATCAGGCAGCCCAGTGCTTCGAGCGCGGTGTGGCTGTCGTGTTCACGGAGCGCCAGGGCAAGGTCAAGGTTGCGCTCGCGAGCGTTGGCGACGGTCTCGCCCGTGACGAACGCCCCGGCGGCATCGGTCGGGCCGTCCCGTCCGTCCGTGGCGAAGGCGAGCACGCCCAGCCCCGGGTCGCCGTCGAGTTCGACCGCGGCCGCGAGGGCGAGTTCCTGGTTCCGCCCTCCGACTCCCGTCGCGTCCCCCACCGTCACGGTCGTCTCGCCACCGATGAGGATGCACGCGGGCCGGCCGGCGTCGGGGATCGCGCGGAGCCGACACACGAGTGAGCGCCCGACATCCGCCGCCTCGCCCGTGACGGCACGATCGACGGACGCGAGGCGGAAGCCCCGGGCCCTGAGGAACCCGGCGGCCGCGTCGAGGGCGTCGTCGTTGCTCCCGACGATCTCATTGCGCACACGCGCGAGCAGCGGGTCGCCGGGCTTGAGTGTCTCCGGAAGTTCGCCCGCCGCGCCGCGGCGCAGGCGATCGGTGACCGCTCGGCTGGCGTCGAGGGCGTTGCGTCGCTCCAGCACGCCGAGCGCATCCGCGAAAGTCGTCGGGTCCGCGGCGGTCGGCCCGGAGCCGATGACGTCCAGCCGGTCGCCCACAACGTCCGAGAGGATGAGCGTGCGCACCGTTCGAGGCGACGCGAGCCGCGCCAGCCCGCCGCCCTTGAGCCGCTCGCAATGCTTGCGCACGGTGTTGAGTTCATCGATCGTCGCGCCGGCGCGGAGCAGCGCTCGCGTCACCTTGGACAGGGCTTCGAGCGACAGCCCCTCGGCAGGCAGCGTGAGCATCGCCGAGGCGCCACCTGAGAGCAGCAGCAGGAGCGTGCCGTCGCGCGGCATGGACTCGACGACCCGCACCACACGCGCCGCCGCTTCGATGTTGCGCCCGGTGGGCACAGGGTGGTCCGCCTCTAGCGCCGCGATCCCCAACTCAGCGAGCCGCTCCGTTCCGGGGACGCGGGGCGGAATGACCCCCACCCCCGCCACCGGCGCTATCCCGAGGCATTCGCACGCGGCGACCGCCATCGCCGGCGCCGCCTTGCCCGCGGTCACCAGCGTCACCTGCCCGGACGTGTCGAAATCGCCCGGCCAGTGCTCCCGAACAAGCCGGGCAGGGTCGCACGCCGCCACGACCGCCCGTACCAGCCGCTCCGCAGCGGGTCGGAGGGCCTCGGCTTGTCGTGTGAGTCGCGGCATGAAGGTGATGGCAGGAGGATAACGAAGACGGTACTCTGCCCAATACACACTCCGGACGCCCAAGCCCGGGAAACTCAGGAGAGCAAACCGTGACTCAAGCCCCCCCACCCGCGTACTCGCCCGGCATGGCTCCACACCGTGGCGTGCTCATCCTCGTCTTCGGGATTCTCAGCCTCGTGCTCTGCCAGATACTCGGGCCGTTCGCATGGATCATGGGCAAGGGCGATCTGAAGCGGATCGACGCAGGAACCATGGACCCGGAAGGCAGAGGGCTGACCCAGGCCGGCATGATCTGCGGGATCATCGGGACCGTGCTCATGATGATCGGCGTTCTGCTGTCATTGCTCTGGATCGTCATGGTCGTTCTTGGCCTCGGGCTTGCCGCCGCCGGGGCTGCGGCCGGCGCGGGCGGCCCCTGAGGTATCAGTGGCTCTCCGTTTCGTCAGGACGAGCCGACGCGTACGTGTCCCTTGGTGGGCCGTTGCGATCGTCGTCTTCTGGGGCGGAGGCGTGTTGGCGTTGGAGGTATGGCGATCGCGCGGCGGCGATGCGCCGATCACCTGCACGCTCCGCCGCGCCACCGGCATCCCCTGCGGCACCTGCGGCTCCACGAGGGCAGCCTTCGCCCTTGCGCACGGTGATGCCGCAGCGGCACTGCGCTACAACCCCTTCGTCACGATCGGCGGCGTCGCGCTCGGAGGCGTCGGTGTGCTGCGTGTCGGCTTCGGCAGATGCATCGAACTCGGCCTCGGAACCCGTGGCAGACGGATCTCCTGGTGCCTCGTCGGCGCGGCGTTCGCGGCCAACTGGGCCTACGTCATCGCGTACCACCGGGGCGCGATCGCGGGTCCGGCGGAGGTCAGAACAGCAGCAGGCCCGCCGCCATCCACGCCGCCGCCACAACCATGACGATGGCCGTGTAGCCCACGATGTCGCGGGCCTTGACGCCAGTGATCGCCAGGAGCGGCAAGGCCCAGAACGGCTGGAGCATGTTCGTCAGTTGATCGCCGTAGGCGACCGCCATCACCATCTTTGCCGGATCGACGCCCGCGTCCGCCGCGGCGTGCATCGCGATCGGCCCCTGCACCGCCCACTGCCCACCGCCCGAAGGCACGAAGAGGTTGACGATCGCCGCGCTGATGAACGTGAAGAGCGGCAGCGTCGTCGGGCTGGAGGTGTCCGCGATGGCCCTTGCCATCTGCGCCGTGAGGCCCGAACCGGCCATCAGACCCATGATCCCCGCGTAGAGAGGGAACTGAAGGATGATGCCGGCGCACCCCGAGGCCGCTCGCTCCACGGCCCGGACATACCTGCGCGGCGTGCCGTGCAGCAGCAGGCCGAGCATGAGCATGGTCATGTTGACCGTGTCGGGTGTCAACTGCGTGATGCCCGAAGGCGGGCGAGCGCCTGTCGCCGCGTCTGTCGGCGGCAGGTAGTACCCCCACGCCCACCATGCGATCAGCGCAACGAGCAGGAGCGTCACCACCGGCGAGTCTTCGAGCAGGCGGGGCAGAAGCGGCTTGTCCTTCTCGGGCGCAGGCGCGGCGTCAGGCTCCGCCGGGATGAACCGGGAAGCAGGCTCGATGTCCTCAGCGCGTCGCGGCGACATCACCGCGAGCAGCGCGGGTGCAAGAACCAACAGCCCGCCCGTCACGGCGAGATTCATCGGGCTGAGGATTGTGCCCGTCAGCGCGATCGGGCCGAACGGGGCGTCCGGTCCGAAGATGTCGCGAATCTCGCCCGGCTGCGTGACCTTCAGCGGTGCGCTGCCGGAAAAGCCGCCGTGCCAGACCAGAAGTCCGACGTAGCCTGCCGCGGCCAGCAGCGGGTAGTGGACGGCGACTCCACGCCGTTCCATCTCCGCGCCCACCCGCCGCGCCATGAGCGCGCCCGCGATCAACCCGAGTCCCCAGTTCAGCACACCGAGCGAGGCGGCGACGAGCGAGACCAGCGCGACCGCCTGCGGGGCGGACCGTGGCACGGCGGCCAGGGCGTCCAGCAGTCGCGAGACCGGCGGGCTGGACGCCAGCGCGTGCCCGGTGATCAGGATCAGGCACATCTGCATCGCAAACCGCAGCATCCCGGCGGACCAGACCCCCTCCGTGCCCGCCCACATCGAGACCGAGGCCGAGATGGTCGTCGGCGTCCAGACCAGCACAAGCACGAAGGTCACCAGCGTGAGCAGCACGGCGAGGACGAACGGGTCTGGCGCGGTGCGACGGAAGCCCGCACTGATGCGGAGGCCGAGTGTGGAGATCATGGTGAGCAGAATACCGTCGCACGACGCGCGATGTCGGTCAGCCCAGAGCGCTCCGCAGCCTCCGCACCGCCTCTTCCAGCGTCTCCCGCTTCTTGCAGAACGCGAAACGGACGAGCGGTCGGCCGTGCTCCTTGTGCTCGTAGAACACGCTCGGCGGGATGGCCGCGACGCCGACCTCGGCCGTCAGGTGCCGGCAGAACGCCACGTCATCTGCGAGACCCAGGCGGCTGCTGACGGGCGTGTGGTCGGCCATGACGAAGTACGTCCCGTCCGGCCTATGCACGCCGAACCCGAGCGACCCGAGCGCGTCCGCCAGAAAATCTCGACCCACCCGGTACTCTGCGGCGAGGCCCCGAACGTACGGCTCGCTCGCCGGGTCGCCCAGAGCGACAGCCGCCCCGTGCTGGAGCGGCGTCGCGGTCGCAAACGTCAGAAACTGGTGCGCGGCCCGCACGCACGCGCTCAGGTTCGGCGGCGCGATCGTCCAGCCGATCTTCCACCCCGTCAGGCTGAACGTCTTGCCCAGGCTCGAACACACAATCGTCCGCTCCTCCATGCCCGGCAGCGACGCCATCGACACGTGCGGCCGGTCCGCGTCGAACGTCAGCCGCTCGTAGACCTCGTCCGAGATCACCGTCACGCCGTGCCGCTCGCAGAGGGAGCCGATCAGGGCGAGTTCGCGGCGCGTAAAGACCTTGCCCGTCGGGTTGTGGGGCGTATTCAGCACGAGCGCGCGCGTGCGCGGCCCGAACGCCCGGCTCAACTCGTCCTCATCGAACGCGAACCGGCCGTCCGCCCCCGGCCTCAGCGTGACGAACCTCGCAACGCCGCCCGCCAGCGCGACGCCCGCCCGGTACGAGTCGTAGTACGGCTCGAAGAGGATCACTTCGTCGCCGGGGTTCAGCAGGCCGAGGAAGCACGCGGCGAGAGCCTCCGTGCACCCGCTCGTCACGGTGACCTCGGCCGTCGGATCGACCGGCCTGCCGCCGCCGCGCCGGAACCACGCCGCGATCGCCTCGTTGAGGGCGGGGACGCCGAGCGTGCGGGCGTACTGGTTGTGCCCGGCGTCCATGGCGGCCTTGGCGGCCTCCTTGACGAACGCCGGCCCGTCGAAGTCGGGGAACCCCTGCGACAGGTTGATCGCGTCGTGGCGGAGGGCCAGCGCGGTCATCTCGGCGAAGATCGTGGTGCCGAACGGGGCGAGGCGGTCGGCGACTGTTGGCGCGGGCATCGGGGAAGGATACCGAGTCGCTCAGGTCACCCGCCGCTGACCAGTTCCAGCGTCGCCCGCTGGCGGATGCGCTGCGTCTGCTCAACCCTTCTGGCCGGGTCGGTCAGGTCCGGCATCGAGACCGACCAGTCCGAGTCCATCGACATCTCCGACCGCACGATGCACCCGTCGGCGTGGTCGAAGTGCGTTTCCCCCGCCAGTCGCGAGTCGGTCAGCCGCACACGGACCAGCCCCTCCAGCAGCCGCGACAGGTCGTCACCATCGGGCCGCACGAGCGAGAGCGTGCCGACGGACTCGATGCGGGAGCACGGCCGCGCGGCTTGCCGGGCCGTGCCCCGGAGCGTGTGCCGCGTCCGCGACTCGACCACGCCGACGACGGGCATCGGCTGCCGGATCACCGTCTCCCACGACTCCCCGGTGCGCACGGCCCGCCCGGGCACGAGCCTCAACGATTGCTCGATCTGCTGCCGCATCGATTCGTCGGTCAGCGTGGCGTTGAACCCGTCAAGTTGGGCATCCAGAATGCCCCCTGAGAGCGGCGAAGTGACGGACTTCATGAGGTCCGAAACGCCGCGAACCGCGAGCACCTGCCCTTCCGCGTCAACGTCGAAACTGATGGTCTTGCCCGCCAGCGCGGCGAATGGGGCGATCATCGGGTCCGACGCGGCCCCGTGCGTTCCCGGCCGATCGGAGTCGTACTCGACACGCCGCCCGTCGCGCGTCACGGCGACGGCGATCGCCTCGTAGGTCCGATCAACCGTCGCCACGCCGCGCGAATCCACACGCCGCACATCCTCGCGGTAGCGGATCGTGCGGACCCACTTCATGTCCGTGCCCTCGCCGCCGGCGATCGACTGGTCCATCTCCTCCACCACGCGATACGTGAGAGACCGCCCCTCGACCCACCGCCAGTGCAGGTCAAGGCGGTCCTGTGCGGACGCGACGGCAGCAAAGAAGGACATGAGCACGAACACGGACAGCCGCAGCATGGGCAAGTCTCCACGGGAGGTGCAGGTACGATACCGGCACGTGCCCCCGACGGCCGCACCGAACGAGGTCACTCACAAGCGAACAGCCCCGGCGTCCTTCGCCGGGGCTTGCTCGCCGCGTTCGCCGCCCGCCACCCCACGATCAGGCGTGGACGGCGATCTCGCTGAGGTTCTCGGTGATCCAGGAGTCCATGCCCGGCGCCCAGTGAACGCGGATCACCTCACCGCCGGGGCCGACGCCGAGGATGTTGAGCGTGCCGGCCGCGGAGGCATGGGACGCAAGCCTGCCCGCCGGTCGCGCCTCGCCCTCCGCAAGCCCCTCGACGAGCGGCGAAACCACCCAGAGATCGAGCGTCGGCGTCCACCAGTAGACGGTCAGTTCGCCGTCGGCGTCGAGGCCGGCGTAGTTCAGCCCGCCCCAGGGTGTCGTGTAGCCGGTCAGTTGGCCCGGAACCAGCAGCGGACCGTCGGCGTTCTCGGTGAGGTCGTTGGTCAGCCAGTCGCCGCCGAACTGCGGCACCCACCAGGTCACCATGAGGCGACCGTCGGCGTTGAGGCCCGCAAGGTTGATGCCGTCCCACGAGGTGAGCGTGACGGCCAGTTGCCCGCTGATCAGGGGCGCGCCGGTGATCTCGGACAGGTTGTCCACTCGCCACAGGCCGAACACACCGGGCATGATCCAGACGGACTGGATGTTCCCGTCGGCGTCGATGCCCGCGAGGTGCCAGGCGTTCCAGTTCGTGACATACGCGATGAGATCGTTCAGGTCGGGCGTCGCCATGCCCTGCGGAGCCAGATGGTCGTCGGAGATGTTGACGAACGTCCAGGCGGGGTTGCCCGCGCCGTCCGTCTCGCCGGTCTGCTGGAAGGCGATCATGCGGCCGTCCTGAGCGATGCCGACGATCACGACGATGCCGTCCGTCGAGATGAAGTGCGTCAGCACGCGATCGGGCGAGATCGATCCGGGAAGTTCGTCCGTCAGGACACGAGCGGTCCACTCGCCGTCCGGGCCGCGTCGGAAGAGGATGAGATCGCCGTCGCTGGCCGCGACCGCGTATGTCAGGCCGTCCTTGGGGTCTGTCCAGGTCGTACTGGGACCGGCGAAGACGCCCGGCACGCCTGTGCTCGTCTCACGAACGCGCCAGCCAGTTTCGGTCGGCTCGAAGACGAAGACGCGGCCGTCGAGATTGACGCCGATGATGCGGTGCGTGTCGCCGCTGTCAGTCGTGGCGCTGACGCGCGCGGCGTTGCGCACGAAGCGTGAGAGCCGAGGATCGAACTCGAACTCGGCAGGATCGCTCAGAGTGCCGACGTTGTCCACCGCAATAATCCGGAATCGCGCCGGCTCGCCGATGGGGATGCGGCTCGACGCGGCGGCGGAGACGAACGCCGTGAAGCCGTTGCTGCCGTCGGAGTCAACGAGCACGTCGTCGGCATCGACCACGCCGTCGCCGTTAAGGTCGAAGAACGCGATGAATCGGACCTCGGCGATCGAGCCGTCGGAATCGACCGCGGTCGCGGTGAGTGTGAACGAGGCGCCGCGCTCCACCGCGCCGGAGGAAACGACGAGCGATTGCACGAACGGACGCGCGTTCGAGGAATCGAAAGCCACATCTGCTGCGAAGTCGTCGCTCAAGAAGCCGAGCGCGTTGACCGCCACAGCGATGAAGGTCTCGGCAGGGCCTGCCCCGGGGAAGGGGCCGACGTTCGCTGTCCAGCCGTCGGACGCGTCGGAGTCCGTCGAGAGGAGCTCGCCGTCGTCGGGGACGCCGTTGCGGTTGGCGTCGTGGTAGAAACGGACTTCGACGATCGGCGCGTCGCCGGGGTCCGCGATGATCGCGGTGAGCGCGAAGGAGTCCGGCAACCCGACGGGTGCGACGGACGGCGTGAGTGACGCGACCACCGGCGGGCCGTTATGCTCGAACGCGCCGATGTCCGCGGCCGCGCCGAAGACGCGGGCCTTGCCTCGGGTGTCGGTGTCGAGGTTCTGCGGGTTCGAGCCTGCGTCGATGGCCGGACTGCCGAAGAGGAGCGCGTACGTCGGTGTCGGACCGCCGTAGTCAGCAAGGGGCGCGAGCATGGGGTTGCCGCCGATAAGGTTGTGGCTTCCGCCGGCAGGATCCGGAAACGTCTGGCTCTCCAGGGCTGCGTTCGTGCGCGTGTTGTGAGAGACGATGGACGAGTAGAGATGGTTCTCGTTCTCCTGCCCGCTGTAGGTTGCGAACCAGATGCCGCCACCCTGATAGCCGACACCGTTCGCATCGGCGGTGTTGTGGACGATCGTCGAGTTCGCGATCGTCGAGCGCGCGGCGAACACGCCTCCGCCGTTGGTCACAGCGCTGTTCCCGCTGACGGTGGAGTTGAGCAGGAGCGCGGTTCCGTCGAACGTCGGACTGAGAGCCAGTCCACCACCCTGCCCGGAGGACGTGTTCGCGCAGAAGAGAGACCCGCGGATCGTCGTGCTCTTGCCACTCGCGTACAAGCCGCCCCCGAAGGCCGCCTCGTTGCCCTCGAAACGGGAGTCAGAGATGTCGAGCGACCCTCCGAAGTGGTACAGTCCGCCACCGAAGCTGGTCCCTATCGAGTTGCCGGAGAACGTGGAACGCTCGACGACGACGTCGCCCCAGAGCGAGGCGCCCCGTCCGGTGTTGTCGGAGATGGTTGTGTCGCGGATCGTCACCTCGAACGGATCGCTCCCGCCGCTGCCGAGTGCGTACACCGACGCATTGCTGCCGTCGAGCGTTGTGTTTCCGGTAATCGTGGACCCATCGATCAGCAGACCGCCGTCCCACGCGCCAAAGGAATGGAATCTCACAGCGCCGACCTGCCCCGTATTCCCTGTGAACGTCGTGCCGGTGATGGATGCAGCGCCAGAGACCCAGGAGGGGGATACGAACACGGCGCCGGCGCCGTTGTCGCTCGTATTGCTTCGGAAGGTGGAGTCGCGAAGCTCGAGACTCGTCAGAAAACCAGCCGCGATGGCGCCGGCCTCTGCGCCACTGTTCTCCTCAAACTCGCATTCTGTAACCTCAACCGTCTGGCCTCCGAGGGCGAGCGCGCCAAACCATGCCACGGATGCCGAGTTCTCCCTGAAGACGGAGCCATGCACCCGTACAAGAGTCCACGCCGGCCCCTCGATGTGGACGGCCCCGTTGTTGTTGCCCTGGAATGTGGAGCCTGTGATGTTGAATGTTGACTGCACCATGACGGCCATGGCAGAGACTGCCGAGCCTTGGCCAGTGACCGAGTTCGCGGTGAACGTTGAATCCTCGATCACACACGAGGCGGGGTCCAAGCATGCCAGCCCCCCTCCCACATGGGCTGAGTTGCCGGTGAACGTCACGCCGCGCAGGCCAACCGGGCCGTTGATCACATGAGCGCCTCCCCCGCCCGCATGAGCGGTGTTGCCGGAGATCGTCGAGTCAACGATGGTCAGGCCGCGAGCCTGAACGCCGCCGCCGGAGCCGATCGTCGCTGCATTGTTGGAGATTACGCTGCTGTCGATGGACACGGAGGCTTCCCGCGCGTCGATACCGCCGCCCCCCTGGCCCGCTGTGGCCTCGTTCTCAGTGATCACGGCGTTGCGGATCTCGAGATTCTCCTTCGAGTGGATCGCCCCGCCGAAGTCCGCCTTGCCGCCGATCAGCGTCAGGCCCTCGATGCGGACGTCCCGCACGTCCTCGGCCGTGCCGATGTTCACGGAGATAATGCGTGAGTTGCCGCCCGCGTTGATCGTCAGTTTGTCCGAACCCGGACCGATGATGTCCAGGTCCTCGGTGATCTCCAACTGGCCCAGCAGGAGGTTGATCGTCCCGCCGTGGATGCCCTGGGCGAAGCGGATCTCATCGCGCGCCGCATCGGCGTTCGCCAGTTGGATGGCTTCGCGCAGGCTGAGGTTGCCGGCCGAGAAGTCGCCGTCCACAACGTCGGCCAGCGTGTCCACGGTGAAAGCCGCGAGCAGAGTGCGGGATTCGAGACTCTCGAAGAACCGATCGGGCCTTGTCTGGTTCATCGCGTACCCCTTCGCACTTGCCGCGGGACGGGCGGCGGGCGGCATGTCCCGCGCCCCAAGCGACGGGAGACTCCACAGAGCGACATTGCGAAGGGAAATCAGCCCCCGAGGCGTGCCCGCCACCGGGCAGCCTCAGCGGCATGGCCCGCATCCGGCTCGACGGCGTCGAGCATGTCGTAGGCGTCGGCCAAGGCGGCTGCGGCGTCGAGGAACGAAGGGGCGGCAGGCCCCAGGAGGCCTTCGAGGGCTACGGCGGCCTCCAGCAGCACCGGCACCGCCGCAGCCGGATCGCGGGCCGCCAGGTGCGTCTTCCCGAGCATGACCATCAGAACAGGGACGTACAGATGGTCCGACGGCAGATGACGCTCCGCGAGGTTAAGCGCGGCGTGGAGGTGCTCTCTCGCCTCGTCGTGGCGTCCGATCGTTCGCAGCACGCTGCTGTACATCCCGCGCGAGATGATCGAGTCCGGGTGCTCAGGGCCGAGGACGGCATCGCTCCCGAGCCAGACCTGGCGCATGAGCGGCTCGGCCTGATCGTTCTCACGCCGGTACGCGTGGAACGTCCCGAGATTGCTCATCGCCAGGAGCGAGTCCTGATGCATCGGCCCGTGCAGCCGGAGGTTTGCGTCGAGGGCCTGCCTGAGGAGGGCGTAGGACTCATCAGCCCGATCCGGAAACTCGGATAGAAGCGTGGCGAGATTGTTGATGCTCGTGATGGTCGAGGGATGATTGTCGCCGTGCAATCTCCTCCGGATAGCGAGGCTCTCACGGAGGAATGCCTCGCTCTCCGCGTACCGTCCGGTCACATGCAGCAGGGTGCCGAGACTGCTCGCCGCGTCGAGTGTGTCCGGGTGCTCTCGGCCGAGCGTTCGGAGCCTCGCCTCGTACGCGCTCCGCAACAGCCGCTCTGATTCCTCCATCTGGCCGATCTGCCCGAGGAAGTTCCCGAGCGAGTTCATCGCCGCGAGCGTCTCCGGAGCGTCAGGCCCGAGTGCGGATCGAAATCCCTCGAGCGCCTGCCGGTAGCGGGCGTCGGCGTCGTCGAGCCGACCCAGGTTGAACGCCGCGTCCGCGAGGCCGATGAGCGGACGGATGGTGTCCGGATGATCTCCCGAAAGCACGGCCTGGCGGGCGGCTCGTACCCGCAGCAACCGCCGCTCGGCCTCGTCCGGTCGGCCGAGTTGCGCGAACATGACCGCCTCGTTGTTCAGCGCGTCCAGCGTCGGCTCCGCGGCTTCGCCGAGCGTTGCACGAAACAGGTCGAGCGAGCGAGTCCGCGGACGCTCAGCATGATGAGGCAGGCCGAGCGTCAGGTAACTGTCCGCGATCGTCCCGAGCAGTGTGGCGAGCACGACCGGACGATCGCCAAACTCTCGCTCCGCCGCACGCTCCGCCGGTTGGAGCAGATGCTCGTGCAGAACCGCCAAGGCAGCGTTCGTCGGATTCGCCAGGTGCAGGTACTCACTGAACACACCCACGGAAGCGCCGGCGGGAACATCCCCCGCTCCGTGCTCGAGAGCACGGGCGACATCGGCCGTGAGTGAGTCAGCGATCGCGCCCGCCATGACGGCTGGGTCAAGATCGCTCAGCATCCGGGCCTGGAACGACGCAACGGAGGAAACGTCCCGCAAGTGCCGTTCCGACTGCCGGCGCTGATACGTCGCCTCGACCCCGAACGCCACCGACACGCCCGTCGCGGCGAGGAGCGTGATCGCGACGACGG
>DAOMNQ010000030.1:0-5632 GCA_035443945.1 Phycisphaerales bacterium
GTCGGCTCGGGTCGCCAGGCGTCGGGCTTGGTGGAGGGGGTGAAGTCGGGGTAGTCCATGCGCGGGATTTCGGCGTTGACGAGGCGCTCGATCTGCGTGAGCAGTTTCCCCTGCTCGGGCGTCACGAAGGCCCACGCGACGCCCGTGCGTCCGGCGCGGGCGGTGCGCCCGATGCGGTGGACGTACAGGTCGGGGTCCTCGGGGAGGTCGTAGTTCACGACGTGGCTGATGCCGTCGACGTCGATGCCGCGGCTGGCGAGGTCGCTGGCGATGAGGACGGCGAGTTCGCCCTCCTTGAACTTGCGCATGGTGGCGGTGCGCTTGCTCTGGCTCATGTCGCCGTGCATGGCGTGGGTCTCGACGCCCTTGGCGTTGAGGTAGCGGGCGAGTTCGTCCACGGTGCGCTTGAGCCGGCAGAAGACCAGCGTAAGGGCCGGCTCCTCGTGCTTGAGCAGGTGCAGCAGGAGTTTCTTCTTGTCCCACGGGGCCACCGCGAGGTAGTGCTGCTCGACCATGCTGGCCGTGAGCGAACCGGCGGTGGTGACGATCTTCTCGGGGTTGCGCATGTAGCGGCGGGCGAGGTCCTCGATGTCGCGGCCGATGGTCGCGCTGACGACGACGGTCTGCCGTTCGGCGGGGCACCGGGAGAGGATGCGCCGGATGTCCTCGCGGAAGCCGATGTCGAGCATGCGGTCCACCTCGTCGAGAACGGCGAAGCGGACGTTCTTGAAGTGGAGGTGGCCGCGATCGACCATGTCGAAGATTCGTCCGGGAGTGCCGACGATGATCTCGGGGCCGCGGTTGAGTTTGTCGACCTGGGTCTGGATGCGCTGCCCGCCGTAGACGGTGACGGCGGTGACGCCGGTGTGGCGCCCGAGTTGGTTGATCTCCTCGGTGATCTGCACGGCGAGTTCGCGGGTGGGGGCGAGGATCAGCGCGCTGAAGGCCGCCCCCTTCGTGACCATGTGCAGCAGGGGGAGGCCGAAGGCGGCGGTCTTGCCGGTGCCGGTCTTGGCCTGGCCCAGCACGTCGCGCCCCGTGAGCACGGCCGGGATGAGTTTCGCCTGGATGTAGGTGGGCCGCTGGAAGCCCGCCTCGTGCAGGCCGCGCAGGACCGGCTCGCTCAGGCCGAGCGTGTCGAAGGACGTCTCCTGGTCGAAGACCTCGGGGTTGGTGGTGTCCGCGCCGATGCCGCGCTGGCGCGCCGGGGCGGAACGCCGGGGTGGGGCGTCGTTGTCGTGGTTGTCTGCGTGCGTGGCGGCGGGTGTCTCGCCGGACGACCTGCCCTTCCCGCGGCGCCTGCGGCGGCGTCGGCGCGGCTGGCCGCCCTCGGAGGCGTTGTCGCCCTGCTGGCCGTTGGGTGTGGTGTGGGTGTGGTCCGGCTCTGCGCCGGCGTCCGGCATCATCATCTGGGTCATGGGGTCTCCGTGGCCGCGACGGGTTCGTCCGGCCCACGGCGGATGACAGGCGTTGGCAGCCCCGGAGGGGGGGATGAGAACGCTCGCCATCCGCCGCAGACGGTTCGGACAGAAGCGCGGCGTGCCTCTGAACATCGGCCCGAGACGCGGTGCGTCGCCACTCCGGCGTCGCGATCCCGGTCGTCGGGTCGGTGGAAGTCTAGGCGCGGGGCGGGGTCGGGCCTTCGGAGGCCTGTCCTGAGCGTTCGATGAGGAGGATGTGCTTGAGGAGTGTGGAGGCCGCCGTGGAGCCTGCGGCGGCCCAGCCCCGCCAGCCGTCGCGCCAGGCGGCCTTGAGGACGACCTGCTTCAGGAAGGCCGCGGGGGGGGAGGTGGCGAGCCGCCAGACGCTGCCGCGACGCCCGAGGGCGTGCAGGCTCTCCGCGGCGACACGCGCGTGCCGGAGCTGGTTGGCGAGGTGGTCGGCCATGTCGGTGAAGGAGTCGTGCCGGAGCGTGCCGTCGAGGTCGACGACGCGGCGTCCGGGGCCGGTCTCGACCTCGAGTTTGTCGTGCGGGTTGACCCCCCCCCACTTCGCGCGCCCGGCCTCGACATCGTCGCGGCGCACCAGCCGCAGACGCCACTCGGGCTGCCAGGCGTGCTCGAGGAACCTGCCCGCGAACCAGACCTTGCGGTTCACGCGGGCGGCGACCGCGCCCGGCTCGGGCGAGGCGAGGAAGGCGCGGAGCGACGCGGCCAGGTCCGGCTCGACGGACTCGTCGCTGTCGATGCTGAGGATCCAGTCGCAGGAGGCGGCGCGGAGGGCGAGTTGCTTGGTGGCGACGTGGCCCTGCCACTGGATGCGCTCGACGCGCGCGCCCTCGCGTTCGAGGAGCGGGATCGTGCCGTCGGTGGAGCCGGAGTCGAGAGCGACGATCTCGGTGGCGAGGCTGGCGACGCCGGCGAGGGTCCGGCCGATGGTGGCCTCGTTGTCGCGGCAGACAATGACGACGGAGAGGGTCATCCGTGCGGATGGTCGGGCGCGGGGGCGCGGATGTCAATCGGGCGTTCGGCCCCGGCGTTCGGGGCAGGCTCTGAGAGCGATCACGGCGCCGGCACCACGATTCGCTCGCCCGGCTTGATGGTATCGAGCGCGGCCAGGATCGCCGGCACGAGCGGCAGGATGGCTTCGAGCCGGTTCGAATCCGCTCGGAGTTGGACGACCGCGACCCCCGCTTCGCGGAGATCCTGCTGCGTGCAGAGATTCTGGTCGATGGTCACGAAGGCCTGGAAACCGGCCTCGGCCATCAGCCTGAGCAGGCGGCCGTTGTCGATGCCCGACCATCCCATGAACTTCACGGACCTTGCGTCGTACCCGGCGAGTTCGTGTCGGAGCGCGGTCGGCAGGCACTCATCAAGCAGCACTTGCATGACGAGCGAGCATCTCCTTGGCGAGTTGCAACGCGGTGAGCGCCTGTTCGCGGGTAACGGAAGGGAAGTGTTCGAGGAATCGATCGATGGAATCGCCGGCCTCCAGGTAGTCCCAGAGGTTCTTCACCGGGACGCGGGTGCCGACGAAGACGGGGATACCGCCGAGGATTGCCGGGTCGCAGTGGACGATCTGGCGTGGGTCCGTCATGGCTGGTTCGCCTCGGTCAAGTATAGGAATGGGCGAGCCTCACGCGAATCCCGACCGCCCGGAACCCGCTACCGTCTTCGCCGATGGACTTCGTGCCGGGAAGGACGCTGCGGGAGGACGGGGCCGGCGGCTGGGGCGAGCGGCTGTCGGGGGGGGCGTGGGCGCGCACGGCGCGCGTGCTGAAGGAGCACGAGGGCAGTCGAGTATTCGAGGCAAGCGCGAGTGGCGCGGACGTGATCGTGAAGGCGTGGCCGATCGCGGGCGTGCGGCGGCGCGTGCAACTGTTCACCGGAACGACCCGCGGGCACCGGCACTGGCAGGGCGCGGAACGGCTGGCCCGGGCGGGCGTGGCGACGGCGCGCCCGCTGTGGCTGGCGACGGCGCGCATCGACGGGCGGCCGGTCGTCGTGCTGGCGATGGAACGCGTGGAGGGCAGGACGCTGCTGTCGCACCTGGCCGGCGGGACGATGAGCGAGCGCGATGGCGACGCGCTGGCCGACGCGGTGGGCGAGCAGGTTGGCGCGATCGTGCGGTCGGGGCTGTTCAACCGCGACCACAAGCCCTCGAACCTGATCGTGACGGGCGTCGGCGGAGCGAGGCCGTCCGTCGCGGTGGTGGACTGCGTCGCGGTGCGGCGGTCGCGCGGCCGCCGGCTGGGGCCGATGGCACGCATGATCGCGTCGCTGCTCATCGAGCCGGCGGGCGTCGGCTCGCCCGTGCCGATGCGGATGGTGCATGTGGTCTTCGAGTCCGCGGTCGCGGCCGCGTTCCCGCTGGCGTCCGATGACATCCGGCGTCGCTTGACGTGGGTGGTGGTGCGGCTCGTCGGCAAACGGGTCGCGGCGCACGGCGACCCCACGCCGCTGCACGACCCGCTGGCGTGAACGGCGGCCGCTACGATGGGGCCGGGGCACGGAGGCCGGGAGGAATCGCCCGATGTTCACGCTCAAGCGCAGCAGGCCCGCGGAGGGAGCGGCTGAAGGGGACGCGAGCGCGGGGGGGGGTGCGCTGCCGCGCGAGCAGTTGCGGTTCTTCCCGCGCAACGACGGGCCGCACCCGACACGCTGGGAGTTCCCGGCGTGGCTGGACAACCCGGGCGTGCGCTGGCTCCAGGCGCTGAAGGAGTTGTACGCGATGCCGATCGCGTTCCCGGCGTCGCTCAGCCCGGAGGCGGGGCTGATGCTGCACGGGCTGATCCGCAATCTCCAGCCGCGGGTGATCGTGGAGGTCGGGTCGTTCTGCTCGGTGAGCACGCACTGGATGGCGTCCGCGCTGCGGGAGGCGGGGCGCACGCCGGGCGCGGGCGGGCCGGGCGGCGCGGAGATCCACTGCTTCGACGACTTCGGGCCGATCCACAAGGGGCCGTGGCGCGACGCCGAGATGCTCGAGGGGCGGCTGGACTTCGTGAAGGAGCGGCTGGAACGGGCGGGGCTGATCGACTTCGTGCGGTTTCACAAGGGGCTGAGTTGGGAGACGCTGCCGGCGGCGCGCGACGAACTGGCGCGCCTCGGCGGCGTGGACTTCGCGTTCATCGACGGCGACCACTCGGTTCCGGGGGCGACGGCGGACTTCCACGCCGTCGAGCCTGTGCTGAACACCGGCGGGTACGTGCTGCTGCACGACACGTTCCCCGAGCAGTGCGGCGGTCACATGGGGCCGCGGCACATCCTGGACCATGCGGGCACGATCGGGCAGGGCCGGTACGAGCAGGTCGAGTTGTACCTGTCGCCGCTGAACTACGGGATGGGGCTGATGCGTCGGGTCGGGTGATGGCGCGGTAGCGCGGTCGCGCGCGGGCCGCTACGCTACGTCCGCCCATGACGACGCTGCCACGAACACAGGCCGAACCGAAGCGGACGAAGCCGCTCGCCGTTGCCGCGAAGGGCGGGCGCGGCGACGCTCGGGTGTGGGTGGGCGACTGCCGCGAGGTGCTGTCGAAACTGGAGGAGGTGCGCGAGCGTCAGGTCCGGCTGGTCTTCGCGGACCCGCCGTTCAACTGGAACCGTGCGTACGACGAGTGGCACGACGCGATGCCGGACAAGGAATACCTCGACTTCACGTACCAGTGGCTCGACCTGTGCGTGGGTGCGCTGACGCCGGACGGCTCGCTGTGGGTGAACATCCCGGACGACTGGGCCGCGGAGATCGTGGTGCACCTGAAGCAGCGCGGGATGCACATGGTGAACTGGTGCATCTGGCACTACCGCTTCGGGCAGAACACCTCGCAGCGGTTCATCAACTCGAAGGTCCACGCCCTGTACTTCAGCCGCAACCCGATCACGCGGGTGTGGCGGCCGGAGCGCGTGCTGGAGGTGTCGGACCGGCGCGCGATCTACGGCGACCGGCGCACGGAAAGCAAGCGCTACGGGATGCCGGCGGGGCTGCGCGTGCCGATGGACGTGTGGTACGGGCGGTACTGGGGGCGCGTGCAGGGGAACAACAAGGAGCGGCGCGCCGGGCACGACAACCAGTTGCCGGAGGTGTACCTGGAGCGCGTGATCCTCGCGTGCAGCGAGGAGGGCGACCTGGTGCTCGACCCGTTCACGGGGAGCGGGACGACGGGCGTGGTGGCGTGCGCGCACGGGCGGCGGTTCAT
>DAOMNQ010000030.1:5644-11567 GCA_035443945.1 Phycisphaerales bacterium
GAGTACAGCCGGGCGAACGCGGAGCGCGCGGTCGAGCGCATCGGCGCGGGGATGGTGCGCAAGGGCACGGCCTCCGCGCCGACCAGCACGGCGATCCACCCGCCGCGGCCGGGGCTGAACGGCAAGAAACGCTCGCCGCGAGAGGACGGATGATCTCGCCGGCGTCCGAACCGGGCGCGGTGCTGCTCGCCCTGAAGGTGGTGCCGGGGGCGAAGCGGGACGCCGTCGCCGGGCGGCTCGGGGATCGGCTGAAGGTGCGGGTGGCCGCGCCGCCGGAGGGGGGGCGGGCGAACCGGGCGGTGTGCGAGTTGATCGCGCGCGAACTGGGGCTGCGGGCGTCGGCGGTCGAGGTCGTTTCGGGGCACGCGAGCGCGGAGAAAACCGTGCTGGTGCGCGGCGTGCGCGCCGAGGAGATCGAGGCGAAATGGTGCGCCGAGGGGGCCTGAAAGGCCCCGCCCCGGTTGCCGCGCTGCTATTCTGGGCGCGATGTCGGCGAAGGGAAGCAGGCCGGAGCGCGGCGACGCGGAGCGGTTCCGCTCGACGCGGTCCGCGCACCGCGACGAGACGGCCGAGGACTACACCGAGGCGATCATGCAACTCGTCGAGCAGCACGGCGAGGCGCGGGTGCGCGACCTCGCCCGCATGATGGGCGTGAGCCACGTGACGGTCTCGCGCATCCTCGGGCGCCTTCAGGAGTGCGGCCTTGTCGAGACCGCGCCGTACAAGCCAGTGACGCTGACGGCGGAGGGCCGGCGCCTGGCCGCGGCGGCCCAGCGTCGGCACGTGGCCGTGCTGGAGTTCCTGGTCGCGCTGGGCGTGAAGCCCGACCAGGCCGAAATCGACGCCGAGGGCATCGAGCACCACGTCTCGGACGCGACGATCCGGGCCATGCAGCGGCACACGGCGCGGCTGCGGGGGGGTGGGTGAAGTCAACCGGAACCGCAGTCCCACGGATCACGAACCGCACACGGGAGGCGGCCATGAAGCAAGCACGGGGCCTCGGGGTGTGGGGGCGGTTTCTTGTCGCGTCGATGGTCGCTGTGGCGGCGGCGGCCGCGCCGGCTGCTGGGCAGGGGGGGGACGGGCCTTTCACGGGCTTGTCGCTGGACGACGCGCTCGAGTTGAGCAAGGAGCGACACCGGTTCCTCGTGGTGTATCCGCGCGGGCGTATCTCCGCACAGCCGGGTAGCGTGACGATCGCTCCGGGGACGACGATCAACACGAACTCCGGCGGGAGCGGCTTCGATAAGATGGAGAAGTTCACCTGGCGCAGCCCGACGCTGAGGGCATGGCTGGAGTGGCACGCGATCACGATCCGGGTCGATCAGGTCGAGCACCCGCAGGATTGGGCGAGGCTTCAGGAACTGGTGCCGCGCCATCCGGTGTCCGGCAGGCCTATCGGGCAGGAGCCGGTGGTGATGATCTTCAAGGACGGCCGGCTGTTCCGGACCGTGCCTGACAAGCGGTTCAGAAACAAGAAGGGCGGGCTGCCGATCGTCGGCGACTACGACCAGGGCCGGTTCTACATCAAGCCGCTGCAGATTCTGCTGGTGGCGGACCTCGCGATGTCGTCGCTCGAATCGACCGACCCGGTGTGGCACACGCTGCACACGATGAAGAATCCGCCGCCGCCGCGCCCGGAGATCGAGTCCTTCCACGACGTGGGGAGCGGGCAGGTCGCCGCGGTCGAGGACGCGCCCGATGCGGCGCCGGCGGTCGTGCTCGATCGCTGGCGCGTGGCGCGGGGGCGCGTCGCGCTTGGCGGGACGGCGGAGGCGATCGGGCTGTACACCTGGCTCTGGGAGCGCGGGCGCGCGCTCGACCCTCACGCCGCGAGCGCGATCCGGATCGTGGCGATCGACGAGATGCGCGCGCACGCGCTGCGCGGCGGGCCTGCGATGGAGCGTTTCGCGGCGATGTACCGGGCGCAGGATCGGCTGGCGCCGTGGTACGACGGCTCGGACATGCACGACCTGATCCTGCTGGCCGAGGCGGCCCACAAGGAGACCGACCTGCTGGAGTACTTCTCGATCCTGATGTTGCAGGACGACGAAGGCGTGGACCTTGAGGCGTCGGTCTTTTCGATCGTCGAGCGGGCGGAGATCGACCTCGTCACCTCGCGCGGGCGGTGGAGCGGGCTGGACGAGGAGCGCCCGGACGCGCACGCGTGGCTGGCGCGGCAGGTCGGGCTGCTCGGGGCGAGGCGGACCGCGAACGCTCCGGCGGACCAGTGGGACGAGTTGCAGACGCTCCGCCGGCGGCTGATCGCTGACGAGGCCTGCCGGCACCACGCGGCCGCGCTGCTGCGCGGCGACGAGGCAGCCGCGATGCGGTTCGCGGACCTCTACCTGCGCGCGCCCCGCGCCGAAGGAGACCCGGACCCGAGGTTCGCGCTCGCTATCACCGCGCTGGCCGCGGACGCGGCGAGGCCCGTCCACCTCGACTGGATCGACGAGGCCGCCGCGGACGGCATCGACCGCCCCGACCTGCGCGCGTGGGCCCAGCGGCTGCTGGGCCGCTGACGGGGCGAGTGCGGGCGTTCCGATAACCGCCCTCCGCGCCAGGCCGCGTGTCCGGCTCATATGCGCCAGGTCGGTGGTCGGGGGTGTTCAAACGTGCTGAGGTGGTGGCGTTCGCGCCGTGTGTTTGGCACGTCTTCCGTGCGGCCGACCCTGGCAGGGGCGGTTGACGCGGAGCGCGACCATGACGACGCGATCGCTGAGCGGGGCGACGGCCGATGCGGGCGGGCTGCTTGACGTGACGCGCGGGCCGGGGTGGGCGATCGCCGAGGTGGTCGAGGCGAACGTGCACGATATGCACGCGACGCGGATGGAGCGTCAGTTGGGGAGTCTCGCGGAGCGGTGCGCGTGGCGCGTGGTGGTGAGTTTTCGCCCGGGGGTGCGCCTGTCGGTGAGTTGTCTCAGCGTGCTGGCGCGGCTGGGCGAGGCGTGCGAGGCGTCGGGCGGACGGCTGGTGGTGGCGGGGCTTCCCATGGACGCCTGCCGGCTGATCCGCTCGACGGGGCTTGCTCGCCGGTTCGTGCTGGCGGAGTCCGGGGCCGAGGCGGTGCGACTGCTGCACGGCGAGGGAGGCGGGCAGCGTTCGCGCCGGTTGCCGCGGCTGTTCTCGCGGCCGGCGTACATCGAGGCCGCGTGACGCCCGTCGCGCAAGCGGGGGCCGGGTCGGGGTTGTCGTGTGTCCTGCGCCCGACGCCCCCGCTTGCCCGGCGGGCGCGCGCGCCGCGACCGATCATGCGCTCTTGCCCGACGACCGATCGACGGCACGCCCGCCGACCGTGAGCGTCGCGCGGCGGCCCGGCGGGCGGCGCTTGCGCCACCACGCGAGGCGGGGCAGCACGCGGCGCAGCAGGAAGGCCAGCGCGCCCAGCGCGAAGATCGTGACGGCCCAGAACTGCCAGTCGGCGAAGGGCACGCGGAACGCTAGGCGACGCCCGCGGCACGCAGGGATTGGAAGACGATGAGCGCGCTTGCGTAGGCGAGGCCCCACATCCAGCCGAGTTGCAGCAGCGCCCACTTCCAGTGGCCGGATTCCTTCGCGGTGACGGCGAGCGTGGGGAGGCACTGCATCGCCAGCACGTAGTAGACGAGCAGCGACCAGCAGGTGGCGCGCGTGAAGATGGGCGTGCGCCCGTCGTCGCGCGTCGCGGTGGCGACGGCCTCGAAGACCCCGGACTCCTCGACGTCGTCGCGACCCGCGATCTGGATCGCCATCGTGGCGACGAAGACCTCGCGGGCCGCGAAACTCGCCAGCACGCCGACGGTGAGTTGCCGGTCGTAGCCCAGCGGGCGGAAGACCGGCTCGGCGGTCTCGCCCATGCGCCCGAGGAAGGAGCGGCGCGTGGCGTGGCGGGATTCGACCGCGTCCGCTTCGGCGAGCAGCGCGTCGGCGTCCGCGCCGGCGGTCTCGGCGCGCTCGCGCAGTTCGACGGCCTCGGGGGGGGGGTGCGTGCCGGGGTAGGCGCCCAGCCACCACAGGACGATCGAGATGGCGAGGATGATCGTGCCCGCCTTCTTCAGGAAGACAAGCCCGCGGTCCCACGCGGTGAGCAGCGCTGTGCGCAGACTCGGGAGGCGGTACGACGGCAGTTCGAGGGCCATGGGCCGGCTCGGGCCGCGGAGGATGGTGCGCCGCGCCACGAGCGCGCTGAGCAGCCCCGCGGCGATGCCGAGCGCGTAGCAGCCGGTGAAGGCGAGGGCCTGCATGAGCGGGCTGTCGCGGAAGAGGAGGACGGTGAGCAGGACGTACACCGGGATGCGCGCGGTGCAACTCATGAATGGCGCAGTGAGGATGGTGGCGAGCCGGTCGCGCCGGTCGGGGACGGCCCGTGCCGCGATGATGCCGGGCAGGGCGCAGGCGTGGCTGGAGAGCAGCGGCACGAAGGCGTGGCCGTTGAGGCCGAAGGGACGCAGGACGCGGTCCATGACGAACGCGGCGCGGGCGAGGTAGCCGGTGTCTTCGAGCAACGAGATGAGGAAGAAGAGCAGGCATATCTGCGGCAGAAAGACGACGGTCGCGCCGATGCCGGCGACGACGCCGTCGGCGATGAGATCGTGGATCGCACCCGGCGGCAGGACCGCGCCGACAAGCCCGCCGAGGTGCGAGAAGATGCTCTCGATCCAGCCCATGGGGTAGGCGGCGAGGGAGAAGATGACGAAGAAGAGGCCCGCCATGACGGCGACGAACGCGCCAAGGCCGAGGAGCGGGTGCGTGAAGGCGCGGTCGAGGCGGTCGGTGAAGGTATCCGGTCGCGGCTGGTCGTAGCCGGCGGCCATCCGGGTGTAGAGGTCGTCGGCCCAGAGGGCGAGGCCGTCCTCACTCGGGGGGGGGGACTCGGTCGGGATGCGGGCGCGCGTGAGGGCGGCGAGCAGCGCGTCGAGGCCTTCGCCGGTGCGGGCGCTGCACGGGACGGCCTCGACGCCGAGCCGGCTCATCAGCACGCCCTCGTCCGCGTGGATGCCCTTGCGGCGCGAGGCGTCCACCATGTTGATCGCGATGACCGTCGGAAGACAGCGCCGGATCGCCTCACCCACCAGCATCAGGTTGCGGGGCATGTTCGTCGCGTCGGTGACGACGAGCACAACGTCCGGGGCCTCGACCGTCTCGCCGCGGGGGGCGAGTTGCCCGGCGAGGACGTCGCGGCAGATGGCGGCCTCGGACTGGTCGAGTTCGAGGGAGTAGATGCCGGGGAGGTCGATGAGTTCGCTGCCCTCGGGCAGGGCGCGCGGGAAGCCGACGCGGGCCTCCTGGGTGGTGCCGGGGAAGTTGCTCGTCTTGTGGCGCACGCCGCAGAGGCGGTTGAAGAGCGTGGTCTTGCCGGTGTTGGGGTTGCCGAGGATGGCGACGCGGATGGGGCGCGCCTCGCGGGCAGGCCCGGAGGGGGGGGCGGCCGTGGCGGGGGCGTTGGACACGGCGAGACTCCCCCGTCGCCGGCTCAGGCGGGCATCGGCTCGACGATGATGTGGACGGCGAGGTGACGCGACAGGGCGACGCGGCAGCACGGCCCGCCGCACCCGCACCCGACCTCCACGATGCACGGCCCGCCCTGTCGGCAGAGGCGGACGCGGCTGCGGGGGCGGATGCCCAGGGCACGCAGATAGGCGGCGTCGCCGGGGGAGAGGGCGTCGGTATCGCGCACGAGGCCGCTCTGGCCCGGCAGGAGGCTGGCGAGCGTGACGCTGGCTGACGATTCAGGCTGCACGGCAGAGGCCTCCCGATGCCGCCGAGGTGGGCGGGCGAAGGATGATACGCCAGCGACTGAGACTCGGTCGCAGGGAGATTCCGGAGAAGAGTATATCGAATGGAGGGAGCGAGGCAAGTGGCTGGGACGGAGCACCGGAGTGCCACGACCCGCTCCTCGCCCCAGCGGGGCGAAGGGCTGTAGCCACGGGTGGATCGGCGGGGG